>JANMSB010000210.1:0-9665 GCA_031388915.1 Pseudomonadota bacterium
AATTGCTGCGTACTTATCGCTGTCGCTATCACGGTTTTGCTTCATGCCTGTTCAAATCTCGCGTCGATTACTCCTCTCCTCCGGCCTGGCGCTATGCAGCAGCGCGTGTACGCAGTTGGCGTTTCTGACGGCGAACATTCCCGCCAGCTTTGGCGATTATTCGCGTCATCGCGATTTGTCGTATGGCGATCAACCGCGCAACTCACTGGATGTGTATCTGCCTGTTAAACCGGCCGGTGCGCCGCTGTTGGTGTTCTTTCATGGCGGCGGTTGGAACAGCGGCGATAAGTCCGAATACAAGTTTGTCGGTGCGGCGCTGGCTGAGCTGGGGTATGTGGCTGTGCTGCCCAACTATCGTTTGTATCCCCAAGTGAAGTTTCCCGTCTTTATGCAGGATGCGGCACAGGCCGTGGCGTGGATACGAGGCCACGCTGCGAGCTGGGGCGGCGATGCACAACGGCTGTACTTGCTGGGGCATTCGGCGGGCGCGCAGATTGCGGTGATGCTGGCGTTGAATACGCAATATCTCGCCGAGGCGGGCATGCAGGCGAATGACCTGTGCGGGGTGGTGGGGCTGGCGGGTCCTTATGACTTTCTGCCGTTTAAGTATTCCTACATGCACGACTTGTTTGGTCCCGAGTCGCGTTATCCGCAGTCGCAACCCATCCGCTATGTACGCCCGGATGCGCCACCGCTGTTGCTGTTGCAAGGACTGCAAGACAGCATTGTGGACCCAACGAATACCACCAATCTAGCTGCTGCGCTCGCGGCTGTTGGCGGGCGCGTCACGACCAAGTTTTACGAGCACGCCAGCCATGGCGACTTAGTGGCGGCCTTTTCCATCCCCGCGCGCGGTCGTGTGCCGGTGCTTGAGGAAACGCAGCGATTCATCAACGGCTAAACGGTAAAACGAGCGCTGGAGCCTACGCGCCGAGCAATCGCCGTCAGCCGGGAATCGCTGGATGTCGATCTATTGCTGCGGCTGGCGGCTCAATTCGGCAAAGACGCATTGCAAATCTGCAAACACCTGCTCGACACCAACCTCTAAATTAACAACCTCGAAATTAACAAAGGCGCGATCAGTAGCCTGACCGCGCCTTGAATCGCTTCACCCACCACCGACCAATCAGCCGCGCTTCATCGCGTCGTAAAATTCGCCGTTGGTCTTGGTGTCTTTCATCTTATCGAGCAGGAATTCAATCGCCGCCAGTTCATCCATGGGATGTAGCAGCTTGCGCAGAATCCATATCTTCGCCAATTCATCCTGAGCAGTGATCAACTCTTCGCGACGCGTGCCGGAACGGTTGATGTTGACTGCCGGGAAGGTGCGCTTTTCGGCGACGCGACGATCCAGATGGATTTCCGAATTGCCAGTGCCCTTGAACTCTTCATAAATCACATCGTCCATGCGCGAACCGGTGTCGATCAACGCGGTGGCGAGAATGGTCAACGAACCACCCTCTTCGACATTACGCGCAGCGCCGAAGAAACGCTTGGGGCGTTGCAAGGCGTTGGCATCCACACCACCGGTGAGCACCTTGCCGGAGCTGGGCACCACCGTGTTGTAAGCGCGCGCCAGACGCGTAATCGAGTCGAGCAAAATCACCACATCGCGTTTGTGTTCGACCAGACGCTTAGCCTTCTCAATCACCATTTCGGCTACTTGCACGTGACGGCTGGCAGGCTCATCAAAGGTCGAGGCCACTACTTCGCCGCGCACGGTGCGGGTCATTTCGGTCACTTCTTCCGGGCGCTCATCAATGAGCAGCACGATCAGATAAACCTCGGGATAATTGGCAGAGATGGAGCTGGCAATGTTCTGCAGCAACATAGTTTTGCCGGCTTTGGGCGGAGAAATGATCAAGCCGCGTTGACCTTTACCAATCGGCGCCACCAGATCGATCACACGCGCAGTCAAGTCTTCCGTGGAACCGGTGCCGCGCTCCAACTTCAAGCGCTTGGTGGGATGCAACGGCGTGAGATTTTCAAACAGCGCCTTGTGACGTGCGCTTTCCGGAGAATCGAAATTGATTTCGCCAACCTTGAGCAAAGCGAAATAACGCTCGCCTTCACGCGGCGGACGAATCAGACCGGAAATGGAATCGCCAGTGCGTAGATTGAAGCGACGGATCTGCGACGGACTGATGTAGATATCGTCAGGGCCGGCCAGATACGAACCTTCCGCTGAACGCAGGAAGCCGAAGCCATCTTGGAGGATTTCCAGCACGCCTTCGCCGAAAATGGTTTCGCCACTGCGGACATGCGCTTTGAGAATCTCAAAGATGATGTCCTGCTTGCGCGAACGAGCCATGTTTTCCGCGCCCAGTCGCTGCGCCATTTCCACCAGCTCGCCAATCGGCTTGAGCTTTAAGGTAGTCAGGTTCATCGACTGACGCGACGCGGCCAGCTCGGCGGCAGAGACAATGCCTACATCGTCGTTATCCAGGAAATCATCTTGCGGCAAGCCTTCGGTCTGACTACTGCGCTGCTGCCGCTGACGATTGCCGCGGCCTTCGCCACGTGGTGGGCGATTACGATTGCCTCCACCGCCACCGCTACCACCGCCGCTATTGCCGTTATTACCACCACCGCCGCCGCCTGGCGGGCGGTTGCCCCGAGCTTGATTGCCTAAATAGCCTCTCACAGCTTGCCATCCAAAAATGCGGTGAGGTCGGCTTTGCGCAGTGCGCCAACCTTCTGACCTTCCACCTGGCCGTTCTTGAACAGGATCAAGGTCGGGATGCCGCGCACATTAAAACGCTGCGGCGTCTTCGGGTTTTCATCGATGTTGACCTTGGCGATGGTCAGTTTGTCCTGATAGTCGGCCGCCACCTCATCGAGCATTGGGGCAATCATTTTGCATGGACCGCACCATTCAGCCCAGAAATCCAGCAGCACTGGCTTCTTTGACTGCAATACATCGGTTTCAAAATTGGCGTCCGTAACATGGACAATAAGATCGCTACTCACCGTGTTTACCTCTAGTGACGAAGGTTCAAGCGTGGAAAATGGAACATGGAGTGGGGGATTGGGCTTAGGGATATCAACATTTAAAGGTGCGTGACTTTAGGAGAACAAGCGCGCGCGACCCAGAAAGGGTGACGATTGGCCAGCGCGTCAGGCACAATTACGGCTTGGGCGCCTCCAGTATGCGCGGTACTCTTGCTCGATGTTGGGAACGCACCCTATTAAGGGTTTAGTGTTGCAGAGCCAGCTACTGAGTGATTTGGTTTGGCAGGTGCGGATGGTCCAGTGAGCCAATGTGAATTCCAAATTATGGATTAACTTGGCAATTGGCAATTGGCGATCCGCTTCGTGGGTGGTATTAAAGCTGGCGATTTTGCAATTTGCAAGCCCGCCGCCTAACTCCGACCTACACCACGATACCAGAGGCGGCGCCAAACATGTTTGCAAAGCTGTTCATGCACCCCCAAGTGCGCGCATAGTCGTAAACCCTATTCACGAACGAAATACCTTAACAAACAAGAAGCCCAATGGCTGATTCCCACCTGACCGACTTGTCCTTTACTGGACTACACCTACCCGAGTCACTGCAAAAAGGCCTGGCTGATGCCGGCTTTGAGCGCTGCACTCCCATTCAAGCCCAAACCCTACCGCATGCCTTGGCAGGCCTGGATGTGGCAGGTCAAGCGCAAACCGGCACCGGCAAAACCGTCGCCTTCCTCGTCGCGCTATTTGCGCGCCTGTTACGCGAACCGGTGCCAGTCGGACGCAAACACAATGCGCCGCGCGCGGTCATTCTCGCGCCGACGCGCGAGTTGGCGGTACAAATTCACAGCGATGCGGAACCCCTGGGCCAACACACCGGACTACGTCTGGGTCTGGCCTTCGGCGGCATCGATTTCGAAAAACAAAAGCGCCATCTGGAAGAAGGCGTGGATGTGCTGATCGGTACGCCCGGTCGCATCATCGACTTCTACAAGCAACACGTCATCGATTTAAGTTCGGTGCAGGTGCTGGTGCTGGATGAAGCGGATCGCATGTTCGATCTGGGTTTCATCAACGACATCCGCTACATCCTGCGGCGCATGCCGGCGCCGGATAAGCGACTCAATCTGCTGTTCTCCGCAACGCTATCGCAACGCGTGCTGGAACTGGCTTACGAGCACATGAACAGTCCGCAGTTGACGCGCATCGAACCGGACAAAATGACGGTGGAGCGCATTCGTCAGGTGATTTATTACCCGTCGAACGATGAGAAGCCGCGCTTGCTGGTGGGCATGCTTAAGAGCAGCGGCGCCACTCGCAGCATGGTGTTTGTGAACACGCGCCGTGCCGCCGAAGATGTTGAAGCCCTGTTGCGCGACAACGGCATCAACGCCGAAGCGATTTCCGGCGATGTGCCACAACAAAAACGCATGCGCATGATGCGCGACTTTCACGAAGGCATACTGGCGGTGTTGATTGGCACCGATGTCGCGTCGCGCGGCCTGCACATTAACGATGTCAGTCATGTATTCAACTACGACCTGCCGCAGGACCCTGAAGACTATGTGCATCGTATCGGCCGCACCGCGCGCGCTGGTAACGAAGGCGATGCCATCAGCCTGGGCTGCGAGGAGTACGTTATCTCCTTGCCGGATATTGAGTCGTTCATCGGCCGCAAGATTCCCGTCGCCAGCGTCACCCCAGAACTGCTCGCCGAGTTGGCGCCAGCCTCGCCACGCCGTCGACGCGAACACGCACCGAGCCGTGGCCGAAGCGGTGGCCCAGGTGGCGGT
Source organism: Pseudomonadota bacterium (assembly GCA_031388915.1). GTDB lineage: Bacteria > Pseudomonadota > Gammaproteobacteria > Steroidobacterales > Steroidobacteraceae > CAILZL01. Next base: position 4,743 of record JANMSB010000210.1, read on the forward strand.
CGTCCCCACCAGGGTGGTCGTTCCTCAGGGGGCGGCGGTGGACCGCGCCGCCATGGTGGCTCATCTGGCCAGGGCCAGGGCCAACGCTCGCATAACTCCCCGCCTCAATCCTCTCAAGGCGGTGGCCAACAACGGCGGCATCATGGCGGACCACCCGCAGAGCAGCGTGCCGAAGAAGCTCCTGCAGCCGCGACGACTGCTCCACACCGCGATCAGAAACAGCACGGTACGCACCAGGGCGGTCGTCGGCCACCGCGGCGCGAAGGCCAGTCACAGGATCAGCGCCGTCACGATGGTCGGCATGGTGGACGTCACGACGGCCGTCACGCACAACAGCGCGCGCCGGAACAACATCAACCGCGTGTAGTACCGCAGCAGCCAGCACCGCGCGCTGGCGTGATAGCCAAGGTCGGTCGCTTGGTGAAAGGTTTGTTCAGTCGTTTGGGCGGCAAACGCCGCTAGACAGCAGTGACTGCGAACCAGAAGAAAACCACGGCTTAGGTGGTTTTCTTCTTGCGGGTCGGCTTGGCGGCTTCTTTCTTGGGCAGAATCACGCCATCGCGCATGGCTTCGAACTCTTCCGCAGTCACCAGCAATTCTTTATTGCCATTCCACGTCGCGCCCTGCGGCACACGATTCTCCACGCGACGTGCCTGGGCTAGGTACTGAGTCTGGCTCTGGGCATTGGATACCGGCGTGGTGATGCCGGTCTGTTGCTGCGCCAATTGCTTCACCTGCTCGATGTTTACCGTCACACCATGCTGCTGAGCGAGTTGCAGCACCTGATCGGTAATCGCTGAGCTCAACACCTGATTGGCCGCCGCTTCGCCGGTTTTTTTCGCTGCCAGTTCTTCCTCACTAGGCGGCATCACCTGCACGTATAACTTGCCGTCATGCCAGCCATAGGTCAGACGCTGATTGACCACATGCACGCGCGTGCCGATGGCCATGTCTTTAAACAACACGGCGATGTCTTCAGGATAAAAGCGCAGGCAGCCATGACTGGAGCGCATCCCCACGCCATACGGCTTATTGGTGCCGTGAATCAAATAACCAGGCCAACCCAGGTTCATGGCAAACGCACCCAAGGGATTGTCAGCACCCGCCGGCACCACCTTAGGCAGCGGGTCGCCGCGTTCGGCGTGCTCCTTGCGCACGGAAGCTGGCGGCGTCCAGGTTGGGTCTTTGCGTTTGCTAACTACCTTGGTAACGCCTTCTGGCGTGGTCCAACCCACCTTGCCGATGCCGATGGGATGCGTGATCACGGTCTGCTGCGCGCCAGGCTGGCGCTTGGGAAAGTAGAACACCCGCATCGCCGCCAGATTCACCACCAAGCCATCACGCGGCGCCTGCGGTAATACGAATTGCGTTGGCAGCACGATTTCGCGGCCCTCACCCGGCACCCAGGGATCAACGCCCGGATTAGCGCGCACCAATTCTTCGTAACCGAGATTAAAACGCCGCGCGATATCGGACAACGTGTCCTCCTGACCGGCGTGGGTTACTTGTATTTCGCCGATCACCGCATCGTCATCATCAATCTTGAACAGATGCGTCGCGACCGGGGACACCGGCGTGGGCGGCACGACAGGTTGCGGCTCAACCACGGGTGGCGGTGCGGTTTGACAGCCGCTCAGAAACAACGCCGCACTCAGCAGCCCGCTCGCCAAATAAGAATAGTTACGCATGGGGCGTATATTGCCAAAACGTGCACCAGTTCACACCCTTTGAACTTACGTCGCCAGTCGGCTACAGCAGTGTCGGCTGATCCGGCTGTTCGTTGCGATCAACCGCTGGAAAATGCTTACCGATCAGCCGGCCAACTGCCGCAACCGCCGCACACATACCCGCACCATAACGACCCGCAGCGCAGGCATTTTGCAGTTGCACACATACTTCGGCCCATTCGGCGTCGCTTACCCATGCCTGCAGGCCGCGATCGGCAACGATCTCCACATCGCGATCCGCCAGACACAGATAAATCAACACGCCATTACGCGCTGCGGTATCCCAAACTCCCAGCTGTGCAAACACTTCCAGCGCCCGTGCTCGCGACGATTGGCCCCGCAGCAAGGCTTGCGATGAGAGATCAGCCTCAATGGCGACGCGAATTTCGCCGCCATGCAATTGCTCGCTGGCGCGCACGCTGTCGGTAATGGCCTGTAAATCGGTGTCGGGAAAGGCGCGCTTGAGACGCCACTGCGTCATGTTTAAGTGGCGCCAGCAACGACTGAGAATTTGGATAAGCCTGCTCATGGCGCTACCACCGACCCGAGGCGCCACCGCCACCGAAACCACCACCGCCCCCGCCAAATCCGCCGCCACCACCGCCGAAGCCACCACCGGAAGACCAGCCACCGCGTCGACCGTTATTCCAACCACCCCCACCACCACCGCCCAGCACAAACACAAACGCAAAGGCCGCCGCCGCCAACCCTGCCAGCAATGAGCCGATAAACAACCACACCAGCACCCCCGCGCCGCCTGCTGTCAGCGCAGCAGCGCCAAAACGCCCAAAGATCGAACGCAAGACACTGCCGCCGGCTAACACCCCAAAGATCAACAGCGGCCACGGTAAGTTGTTGGCTTGGCCGCGTTCCGAGTTCGAACTCGTCGGCTCCGGCAATACTTCGCCGTCGATGAGCTGAATAAGGCGAGCACTGGCATCGCTGATGCCTTGGTAATAATTACCGTTACGAAACTGCGGCACCATCAACTGGCGAATGATGCGATTGGTGGTGGCGTCATTCAGTACGCCTTCCAATCCATACCCCACTTCGATGCGCACCGTGCGGTCGTCCTTGGCCACCAGCAACAACACACCATCGTCGGCATCTTTGCGACCGAGCTGCCACGCATCAACAACACGGATCGAATACTGCTCGATGGCTTCAGGCTTGGTGCTCGGCACCAACAGGATGGCCAATTGACTGCCCTTGCGCGCCTGCAAAGCACGCAAGGCAGCCTCCAACGTGCTGATCTGATCGGCTGTGAGCGTCTGCGTCAGATCGGTAACCGGCGCGCGTAGTACGGGCACCGGCACTTGCTCAGCTGCCCAGACACACGCGGGCAGCAGACACAGCCAGAGAATCAGCCTCGACCAGATTCGCCTCATCGCCTGCGCCGGCTTACTTTTCGACTGCTGTCGGCGCCGCTGCGCCAAAGTCCACTGTGGGTGGCGTAGCGATTTGCGCCTCGTTTTCCACGGTGAAATTAGGCTTCACTGCATAGCCAAAGACCTTGGCAGTCAGATTGCTGGGGAACCTGCGCACTACCAGGTTGTAGTCCTTCACTGCGGCGATGTAACGATTGCGCGCCACGGTAATGCGGTTCTCGGTGCCTTCCAATTGCGCCTGCAAATCGGTGTAGCCAGCGATCGACTTGAGCTCCGGGTAGCGTTCCACCACCACCATCAAGCGTGATAGAGCTGAACTCAATTCGCCCTGCGCCGCCTGCCATTTCTGAAATGCCTGCGGATCGTTAATCAGTTCCGGCGTAGCTTGAATCGAACCCACCTTGGCGCGCGCATTGACCACTGACTCCAGGATGTCTTTCTCGGCCTGCACTGCACCTTTAACGGTCGCCACCAAATTAGGCACCAGATCGGCACGGCGTTGATATTGGTTCAACACTTCGGCCCAATCGGCCTTGATCTGTTCGTCCGTGTCTTGCAGACGGTTGTAGCCGCAACCGCTGAGTACACCTGCCAGCAGCAATACCGCAAGAATATGGATGATGCGCATGAATTCCCCCTTCTGAAGCGACACGCCTGCCCCGCGCAGGAATGCACATCATGGCGTCGGTTAGGGTAATTGCAAGTGCGCTGGAGGGCTGCATCGCGCCATTCGCACCTCCCTGTACAGCGGTCGCTCTTGCGCATCCTGCGCTCGCGCCATTCGTACTTCCGTGCACATCCAAAAAAAACCCCGGGCGATGACGACCGGGGTAGAGAAGAGCGGACCTCAGAAGGGAGTGAAAGTCCGCCAGGGGATTCAAGGAGCTTTAACGACCAATACTCAACAAACTTTAGCGGCAGTTTTCAACTGCCCTCGCAACCAACTCCGGGCACTAATGCAGCCGCGACCACTGCAATACCTTGATGTCATGGACATCACATTCGAAATTGCGCGCCAGCACCACCGCCGCTTCGCGGAAGTCGCCGCGCCGCATGCCACGATTGACCTCTACAACGCCGCGAAATTCGCTTAAGCCCTTGGCGATAGCCGCAGCTTTGGGCTCTTGCATTAGGAAGTGGGTGTAATACTTAACGCTCATGGGTGTTAGCTTAGGCAGCCCCCCCACCCACAGTCCGTGACTACGCGCACAAAACCCGGCCAACGACCGATCTCACCATAATTCAGGGTAATTCCTATAAGGATCCTTCTTAAATGTCTCGTTACCGTCCGCCGCAGCCGCGTGGCTCAAAATTCATCACCCAGGCTGGCTGGCAGAAACTAAAGGATGAATTGGATTTCTTGTGGCGCGTGCAGCGACCCCAAGTGACGCAGGCGGTTTCCGAAGCCGCCGCTCAGGGCGATCGCTCCGAAAACGCCGAATACATCTACGGCAAGAAACAACTGCGCGAAATCGACAGTCGCGTGCGTTTTCTCAGGCAACGCTTGGAAGGCATGGTGATCGTTAAGCAGAAGCCTTCTGATGGCTCACGCATCTACTTCGGCGCCTGGGTCACGCTGGAAGATGAAGCCGGCAATGAAATTCACTATCGCATTGTCGGCCCCGATGAATTCGACGCCACGCAGGGGTTGATCAGCATGGATGCGCCATTAGCGCGCGCACTGTTCAAGAAAGCGATTGATGACGAAGTCACCATTGAGGTCCCGGATGGACGCCGGACTTATGTGGTGGTGGCGATCAGTTATCGCGACTTGGAAGCTTGACCGTAGGGGCGGACCTATGTGTCCG
>JANMSB010000238.1:0-10302 GCA_031388915.1 Pseudomonadota bacterium
GCGATCCATCAAAGGCTTCGAAAACGCGCACATTACCCGTCCCGGATATGCCATCGAATACGACTACTTCGACCCGCGCGATCTGCAGTACAGCTTGGAAACCAAGCACATTGGCGGCTTGTTTTTCGCCGGACAGATCAACGGCACGACCGGCTACGAAGAAGCCGCCGCCCAAGGTCTGTTGGCAGGTATCAATGCAGCACTTAAAGCTCAGCAGCGCGCCGCCTGGTGGCCGCAACGTGGCGAGGCCTATTTGGGCGTATTGGTCGATGACCTGATCACACGCGGCACCAATGAGCCCTATCGCATGTTCACCAGCCGCGCTGAATACCGTCTGCTGCTGCGCGAGGACAACGCCGATACCCGACTGACACCGATCGGACGCGAGTTGGGTTTGGTGGACGATGAGCGCTGGGCATTTTTTGAAACCAAGCGCAATGCTGTGGCGCGCGAGTGGCAGCGGCTGGCCGACGCCGTCGTGCAGCCTTATCACTTAAGTCCTGAGCAGCAGCAGGCTTTACTCGGCACGACCCTGAGCCGCGAAGCGCATGCGCTGGACTTACTGCGCCGACCTGAGGTCGACTACGCCTCTCTGGTTGGCATTGAAACGCTGGGGCCACCTGAGTCTCTGGGCGATGACCGTTTGGATGAACAGGTTGCCGTGCAACTGGATGTGCAAGCCAAATACGACGGTTACATCAGCCGGCAAACTACGGAAATCGAGCGCCAGCGTCGACACGAACAAACCCTGCTGCCTAATGATCTCGACTACCGCGCTATTCGGGGATTGTCCAACGAGGTCAGGCAACGCTTGGGCGAAGCGCGCCCGGCCACCCTCGGCCAAGCCGCCAGAGTGCCAGGGGTGACGCCTGCGGCCGTGTCGTTGCTGCTGGTACACTTGAAACGTCACCGCGTGTTGGCGGCGGTGGTTTGAGGCAAATAATTGCGGTGATAGACATTGCCGAGCTTGCGGCTTGTGACCATGGTCATCGTTCTGGTAACAGTAGCTTGTTAAGGTGCCCGTACCACCATTACCCCTACGGCTAGCCATGATCTGGTTTGTAAGTTTTGCTTCCGCTGTGTTTGGCTTGTATTTCTGGACACAGTACCGTTCGCGCCAGCGCGAACTGAACAGACCCACCGCTGAACATAGGTTGGGTTCGCGACATATTGGCCATGCACTGACCCTGCAAGCGCCGATACAAAACGGCACTGGCCGCGTCCGGCTGGGTAATCGCGATTGGGATGTGCGCGGTCCAAACCTGCCGGTGGGTGCGCGCGTGCGCGTGACCGGTGTCGATGGTGCGATCCTGCTGGTAGACCGTAGCAGCGGCTAGGCGCTGTTGATCTGGTTGAAATAGCCACCCTGATGCCGGTTTTGCACCCATACAAGATAGCCGTATCTCGGTCGATTTCTTCCGCGCCCTGAATCAGCGCAAATAAACAAGATGAGCCGTAAAAGGGCTTGATTCAACGCGCTTCACATGTAACGCTGAGCGACCTCTTATGGGAGCCCTTGTGACGCGATAACTCGCAGGAACCAACGCCTATGACCGACAAGAAATTCGAGCTGACAGACCTGGCTAGCGGCAAAAAATCCACGCTCGATGTGAAAATCCCGACCATGGGGCCCAATGTACTGAACATTGCGCCGCTGGGCAGAGACCACGACATGTTTACCTTCGATCCGGGGTTCATGTCCACGGCGTCCTGCGAAAGCAAAATCACTTACATCGATGGTGATAACGGCATCTTGCTTCACCGCGGTATCCCCATCGAACAGCTCGCCGAAAAAAGCAATTTCCTGGAAGTGTCCTACTTATTGGTGAATGGTGAGCTGCCTTCCAGCCAGCAGCTCAACGAGTTTTCGCACGCTATCCAGTACCACACCATGTTGAACGAATCGCTGCTGCGGTTCTTCAACGGTTTTCATTACAGCGCACACCCAATGGCCATGCTGTCGGGCGTGGTCGCGTCGATGTCGGCCTTCTACCACGATACGATGGACATCTATAATCCGCGCCACCGCGAGATTTTTGCCCATCGCATCATTGCCAAGATCCCGACCATTGCCGCGGCGGCTTACAAGCACTCGCTAGGCCAGCCATTCATCTATCCGCGTAATGATCTGGACTACTGTTCCAACTTGCTGAATATGTTCTTCTCGGTGCCCTGCGAGTCTTATCAAGTCGACCCGGTGGCGGCTCAGGCGCTGGACTTGCTGTTTATTTTGCATGCCGATCATGAGCAAAACGCCAGCACGTCGACGGTGCGTTTGGCCGGTAGCACCGGCACCAATCCCTACTCGGCGATTTCCGCCGGCATTTCGGCGTTGTGGGGCCCGGCGCATGGCGGCGCGAACGAAGCCGTGTTGGTCATGCTGGAACAGATTGGCACCGTTGACAACATTGCCAAGTATGTTGCCAAAGCCAAGGATAAAAACGACAACTTCCGTCTGATGGGTTTTGGCCATCGCGTGTACAAGAATTTCGATCCACGCGCGAAAATCATTCGCGGTATGTGCCACAAGGTGCTCGCCAAGCTCGGTAAGTCCGATAACCCGTTGTTCGAGCTGGCCCTGCGTTTGGAAGAAATTGCCTTGAAGGACGAGTACTTCGTCGAGCGCAAGCTATACCCGAATGTGGATTTCTACTCCGGCATTATTTACAGCGCCCTGGGTATCCCGCGTTCCATGTTCACGGTGATGTTTGCCATTGCGCGCGCGGTAGGCTGGGTGGCGCACTGGCAGGAAATGATTGCCGATCCGGGCATGAAGATCGGTCGTCCGCGTCAGCTATACACCGGTTCGGCTCTACGCGATTATGTGGAAATTGCCAAGCGCGGCTGAATGCCCCCAGCAATGTAAATCATGCGAAAACCCTGCGGCCTTGCCGCGGGGTTTTTTTATTTGAGCAGGGCAGTGACTTCGGCCACGTCGGCGCGCGCCATCGGCTTGCCGTCTACCGGGCTGCTAGGTGCTTGACGAATTCCATTCACTGGAAACACCACAATCTCCATCGGCTGCCTGCCTGCGACAAACTTGAAGCTGGGATAGCTTCGGATTCGTTCGTGCTGGTCGCGAAATTTCTTTTCCGCATGCCGATGCTCAATACCCTGTTCGTCAAGCCGAACGGCAACTTGTTCTGGCTGATCCACGAATACGTGCAAATTGATTTCTGCATGCGCCGTGGCGCTGCCGCTTAACACCGAGCCCACTAAGCGCGGCGTGAAATCGTTCAGTAGTCGCATCAAGTGGAGTGCCGCACGCCGTTGTTCTTGGAGGCGCTGCTGTTGATCCTGTGCGTGAAACAAGCGCTGATGTTCCAACAATGCTGCTTCAATCTCGGCATTCGTGGGTAAGGCGGTTGAGTTATTAGTGACCAGCAAGCGCTCCGCGGCCTTGCGTTTGGCGAGCAGGAAGTCTTCCACACCCTGCTCGGCCATGATGCGCGCCGCTTCCTGCGCCAGGGCGCGGCGCAGTTGATCTTCACGGGCATTGCTGCGCCGAGTCATAGGCTTGCTTTAGAACAAGTTGTCATTACTCGAACCGCTACTGCTCTCGGCGCCGTCGCCGTTAGTGCTCATGTCATCGACACCTTCCGGTACGTTATCCTGCGCAAAATACTCAAACAACGTACCGCTGCCGGTACGCGCTGTTGCCTTACCGGTATCCGCGACGATACGCATACTGACAATGCCTTCGGGTTGCCCGAGCGTATGTTCCGGTACGCCGCGCAGGGCTTCCTGCATGAAGTAAACCCAGATCGGCAGGGCAGTGCGGCCGCCTTCTTCGCCAGCGCCTAACGGTCGTTCCTGGTCGAAGCCCACCCAGGCGGCGCCCACTAAGTCGCTGTTGAAGCCGACGAACCACGCATCGCGACGGTCGTTGGTGGTACCGGTTTTGCCGGCGATATCGCGGCGATTCAGCACTCGGGCGCGAGTGGCGGTGCCGCGTCTAATCACGTCTTTCATCATATCTGTCATTAGGAAAGCGTTGACGGATGTGATTGCCCGGGGCGCTAGCTTGATTAAGTTGGATGGTGCCTTGCTGTCTGGTGGGTCTGGCGAATCTTCGGTAGAAACCTCGCCAGGATCGCCTGCCATACGGCGCGTGTCGTTGGGAGTTTCGACGCTGGCCACGGGCCGCGTCGTTTCGCACTCGACACAGGCCGTCGCTGGTTCGGCGGCATAGATCAATTCGCCCTCGCCACCTACCACGCGGTCGATCAGATACGGCTCAACGCGCAGGCCACCATTGGCAAATACGGCGTAACCCCGCGCCATCTCCAGCGGCGACACCTGTGTTGCGCCCAGGGCTAACGAGAGGTTCTGGGGCAACTGTTCGCTACTGAAACCAAAACGTTTGATGTAGTCAGTCGCATAGCCGGTGCCAAGGCTAGACATCAAACGAATCGACACCAAATTGCGTGAGCGCACCAACGCTTCGCGCAAACGCAGCGGCCCCATAAATTCCCTATTGGTGTTTTGTGGCCGCCACGGACCTTCAATACCGGCATCGTCCACCACTATCGGGGAGTCGTTAATCAGCGAGGCGGGCGTAAAGCCGTGCTCGAGCGCCGCAGAATAGAGAAAAGGCTTAAATGAAGAACCGGGTTGCCGCTTTGCCTGTGCGGCGCGATTGAAGCGGCTGGTGTCGAAGTCGAAGCCCCCTTCCAAGGCGACGATGGCGCCATCGTGCGCATCCAGAGCGACCAATGCGGCCTGTGCCTGTGGCGCCTGCAGCAACCGCCAAGCACCGTTGGTTTGTTGAGCAACATAAATAATATCGCCTCCCTGCAACACCTGACCGACATGTTCCGGCACTGCGCCCACCGAGCTGTCCTGCAGTGCAGGGCGTGCCCATTGCAGGTTGCTCAGTGTTAGCGTGATACGGCCATTGTTGCGGGTAAACAGTTCAGCTTCCTGGTCCTTAACACGCAACACCAGGGCAGCCTGTAGGCCGCCGCTACTGGGGTGCTTGATCAATAGCTTGGACCACGCTGCTTCGTCCTCGGTGGCAGGCAAACTTACCGTGGTCACGGGTCCTCGATATCCGTGGCGGGCATCGTATTCCAGCAGTCCCAGTCGTAGCGCGCGCGTCGCAGCTTGCTGCAAACGACCGTCAATGGTGGTGTACACCGAAAAATTATCGGTATAGATACGCTCACCGTAGCGCTGCTCCAGCTCCAAGCGCGCCATCTCGGCAACATACGGTGCATCCACCTCCACACCGACGCCGTGCAAGGTCGAGCCAACCGGCGCACTATCAGCCGCGGCGCGTTCGGTCTCGGTGATAAAGCTGAGTTCGTGCATGCGTCTTAATACGTAGGCACGCCGGTGCTTCGCCAGCTCCGGGTTGCTGACGGGATTTTCCCGAGAGGGCGCACGTGGCAGGCCTGCCAGCAAGGCGGTTTCGGCCAAATCAAGTTCCGCAACAGTCTTACCAAAATAGACTTCGGCTGCAGCGCCTACGCCATAGGCGCGTTGCCCTAGAAAGATCTTGTTGAGATAAAGAGTGAGAATTTCCTGCTTGGAAAAAGCGTGCTCGATACGCCAGGCGCTGATGATTTCCAGCATCTTGCGGCGGTAACTACGTTCCGGAGACAGGAACATGTTGCGCGCCAGCTGCATGGTAATGGTGCCCCCGCCTTCGCGTTTCGCCCCACTACTCAGGTTCACCGCTACGGCACGCAACAGACCGGGGTAGTCCACGCCGTTATGGGCAAAAAATTGGTCATCCTCGGCGGCCAGGAAGGCGTTGATAGTCGTTAGAGGGTAGTCGGCAAACGCTAGCGGGATTCGCCGTTGTTCCCCTATCTGCGCTAGCAACCGGCCGTCTCGCGAGTAGATACGCAGGGGGACCTGCAGCCTGACATCACGTAAGGCCACGACGTCCGGGACCTCCGGTTCCAGGTACTGCATGGCGCCGGCGATCAGAACACCCAGCCCAAAGATACCCAGCACCACGGCTACGCCTACCCATCGCAGGACTGGCTTTTTGTAAGATGTCATCACAGAAACAATTCCTAAGTGCTTGCTGAACCTAGAATATCAGGGCATATTAACGCACAACCAAGCTTTTGGGGGTCGGCTCCTAATCCCTAGAACAACGAATTGTCCTCGGGGCTGTGCGTCAGAATTTACTCAAGTGGAATCACGATTGCTGGCTTGCTGTGTGTTCGGAGCGGAACGAATTAAGTAATATCCATCACCTTATGTCTTGTGTGCCGTTACCAAAAACACTAGGGTCGACCGGTTTGACCAAGCTGTTAGGGTGGTGTTTCGTGAGCATCCTCACATTCAACGTAACGCACGCGAGGCTATAGTGACCACCGCCTTCGCGCCGAACTCGGTTTGAACCCCCAACTCGCTTGAATGCACAAAGGGAACGCGCGTGTTTCTGAAACCTAAAGCAAGACCCATCATAGGGCTTGACATAACAACATCGTCTATCAAGCTCATCGAACTGAGCATGAGCGGCGGTCAGTATCGCGTCGAATCGTATGCGGCAGAGCCGACGCCGCCCAATTCGATTAACGAAAAGGCCATCGTCGATGCCAACTTGGTCGGCGAAGCCATCAAACGAGCGGTGAAGCGCTCGGGTGCGCGTGCGAAAGAGGTGGCGATTGCCATCAGCGGCGACGCGGCGATTACCAAAGTCATCCAGATGCCGCGGACGCTTTCAGAGAGCGAATTGGAAGCCCAGGTAGAGATGCAGGCTGACCAATACATTCCGTTCCCGATGGATGAAGTCAGTTTTGATTTTGAAGTCATCGGCCCTTCCGAGAAAGAGCCCGATATGCTCGATGTGCTGCTAGTCGCTACGCGTAGCGACAATGTGACGCAGCGAGTTGCCGCTTGCGCATCTGCGGGACTTAGCGCGCGCGTGGTGGATGTAGAAGCATTCGCACTCGAAAACGCCTGTCGCTTACTAACTCACCAAATGCCGGATGGCGGTTTGGAACGGGTGGTCGCGGTGGTGGACTTTGGCGCAAGCAGCACCACGTTTAGCGTATTGCGCGACCTGCGGGTCATTTACACGCGCGACTTTGCCTTCGGCGGCCAACAGCTTACCGAAGAAATTATGCGCACCTACGGCTTGAGCATGGACGAAGCGGGGCGCGCCAAAAAAGAAGGCGGGCTCCCGGCGAACTATCAAACCGAAGTGCTCGATCCGTTCATCGACGATATGTGTCAGCAGGTAAGTCGTTCCCTGCAATTCTTTCTCGCGTCCGGCGCTGCACGCGAACAGCCTGAGCAGATATTGATTTGTGGCGGCTGCGCCAACATCCCTGGGGTTGCCGAAGTGATCGCCAGTCGGGTAGGCATCGCCGCTGATCGCGGCGATCCGCTCGGACAAATGAAGATCAGCACGCGCGCCAAGAATCAGAACGTGAAAAAAGACGCGACTGCGTTGCTTACGGCTTGCGGTCTGGCGTTAAGGAGCTTCGACTAATGCCACGTATTAATCTATTGCCCTGGCGCGACGTTGAGCGCAAACGCAAACGCCAGGAATTTGGTGTGGCGGCGGGAGCTGCCGTGTTGCTGGCGGTACTCGCCGGCTTTGTCCTGCGCTGGCAGTATGGGTCGATTATCGACAACCAAAATGAGCGCAACGAATATCTCAAGGGCGAAATCGCTCAAGTTGATAAACAAATCGTAGAAATTCTGGATCTTGAGCAACAGAAACAGCGCCTACAGGCACGCATCCAAGTCATCGAGCAGCTCCAGCGCAGCCGGCCTGAGGTGGTGCACATATTCGATCAACTGGTTCGCTTGCTGCCGGACGGCGTCTATCTGACCTCCATCAAACAAACTGACCGGCGCATTCAAATTAAGGGCGTTGCGGAATCGAGTACGCGCGTATCGGCCCTGATGCGCAATATTGACGGTTCCGAGTGGTTGAAAGATCCATCGCTTGAAATTGTTGAGACCAAGGGTGCGGGTGATGCGGGCGCCAATTTCACGCTGTACGCCAACCAAGCAGTCACCGAGACAACGGAAAAGACCGACACGAATGCCGCCGCCTCAGGCAAGAAGAAGGAGGCTGCGTAATGGATAAGTTTCTTGAGCAATTACGCGCGCTCGATCCGAATGACCCGGGGCGTTGGCCGCTGCCGTTCAGATTGGGCGCGGTTGGTTTGATTTTCATCGTTGCGGTTTGCATCTTTGCGTACTTAATTGCTATCAAAGATCAGAAGCCGGTGCTGGAACAGGCGCGCGCGGAAGAACAGAGCTTGCTTACGACGCTGGAGCAGAAGGCCCGCAAGGCAGCCAACCTTGAAGCATATAAAGATCAGTTAAAGGAGATGGAGCGCTCCTTCGGCGCCATGTTGCGTCAGCTGCCTAACAAGACCGAGGTTCCCAACCTGCTGGTAGATATTTCGCAAACCGGCTTGGCCGCAGGCTTGGATGAGAAGCTGTTTCAGCCGACCGGCGAGAACAAACGAGATTTCTATGCTGAGCTGCCAATCAAAATTCGCTTGACCGGAAGCTACCATGCTATTGGCAATTTCGTCAGCGGCATTGCAGCGCTGCCGCGGATTGTTACTTTGCATGACCTGCAAATCAATCCGGTAGACACCAAGGGTGGCGGAGTCGATCAATTGCAGCTAGATATAACCGCTAAAACCTATCGTTACTTGGATGACGAAGAGCAAGCCGCGGTTAACGCCGAGCAGCGTGATCGAGCCAAGAAGCAAGGCAAATAAGGGTTAGTTCACATGCATTTCATGAAGAAGTACAACCCCGGTGATGTGTCGAGCCCGTGCATTGGCTGGCAACGTTCAATTCTCTGCGTCGCTTTACTGGGTCTAGGCGCCTGTGCCAACGATATGGACGAACTCAAGCAAAAAATCACGGAGATCAAGGCGCGTCCCGGTGAAAGAATTGAGCCGCTACCGGAAATCAAACCCTACGAAGCGTTTAAGTACGATGCCTCAGGCGAACGCTCGCCCTTCATTCCCAGCGCGTCGGCCAAATCGAATCTGGCGACATCGGCACGACCGGATGTGCAGCGACCCCGCGAATTCCTCGAGCAATTCCCGTTGGACACTTTGCAAATGGTGGGCACCTTGCAGTTGCAAGGAAGAAACTTCGCGCTCTTGCAAGGCAAAGATGGCTTGGTGCATCGCGTCCAGGCGGGCGCCTACATTGGCCAAGCCGACGGCCGTGTCACCAGCATAACGAACAACAAAGTTTCAGTGATTGAGCTGGTCCCCGATGGCCTGGGTGGCTATATCGAGCGTCCCGCCGCACTGTCGCTGAAAGAATGAGAGTAGGGAGAAACCTAATGTCGTTCCCATTGAATGAAATCACTTCCATCCACAAGGCGCAGCCACTGTTGCCGCGGAGCCTTATGACTACAACAGTACGCGCGTGGGTTCTATCCCTGACCGGTTCTGTCCTGTTAGCGGGTCAGGCATTGGCGGCCAACCAACTGCAGAAAATTGACGCAGAGGCCATGCCTGGCGATCAAGTGCAATTACGCCTAACGCTCAGCGATAGCGCACCGCAACCGCTGAGTTTTACAGTAGACAATCCCGCGCGGATTTCATTGGATCTCGCGGATACCAGCATTGCGTTACCATCGCGCCGCATCGACGTGAAGCGTGGCGTCATCGATACCGTCAATGTCGCCGAAGCGAATGGTCGTACTCGAGTGGTGTTGAATCTCAACAACATGGTGCCTTATCAGACCCGAGTTGAAGGCAACACCGTCATTATTACCGTGGGTAGCAATGTCCAGGCAAACAATGCTCCATCCACTCAGACGCCTAATGCTACGCCTGCGCCTGCGCCGAAGGCGGCAACGCTCAGCAAGGTTGATTTCCGTCGTGGCACTGATGGGGCAGGTAGAGTTGTAGTGCAGCTCAGCAACTCGCGCGTCTCTCCTGACTTAAAGCAGGAAGGTGGCCGCATAGTGGTTAACTTCGCAAAGACTTCGGTAGCCGACAGCTTGCTCAAGCGTTTGGATGTGGTGGATTTCGCCACGCCCGTCAACACTATTGATACCGTACGGGTGGCCGATGGGGCGCGTATCGTCATTAGCGCCGGTGGTGACTGGGAACCGGTGGCTTATCAATCCGAAGACCTGTACACCATTGAAGTTAAGCCAGTGGTTAAAACGGCTGCGATTCAAGACAAGAAGGAATACAAGGGCGAACGTCTGACGCTTAATTTCCAAGACATCGAAACACGCGCTGTACTGCAGTTGCTGGCCGATACCAGCGGCCAGAACATGGTCATCAGCGACACCGTGCAAGGCAATGTCACCTTGCGCTTGCAGAATGTGCCATGGGA
>JANMSB010000257.1:0-3276 GCA_031388915.1 Pseudomonadota bacterium
GGCGGTGCCCGATATCTATCGCGCGCGTGCATTGGCCGTGTTGGGCGATTCGGTGACCACCGATCACATTTCGCCTGCCGGTGATATTGCCAAGGCCAGCGCTGCTGCGAAGTATTTAATGGAACAAGGCGTCGCTGCGCAGGACTTCAACTCCTACGGCTCGCGGCGCGGCAACCATGAAGTGATGATGCGCGGCACCTTCGCCAACATTCGTTTGCGCAATTTAATGGTGCCGGGTGTGGAAGGCGGCGTCACGACGCATGTGCATTCCGGTGAAGTGATGAGCATTTACGACGCGGCGATGCGCTATCAGAAAGACAACACGCCGCTAGTGATTGTGGCCGGCAAGGAGTACGGCACCGGCTCGTCACGCGACTGGGCAGCCAAGGGCACCATGTTGCTGGGTGTGAAAGCGGTGATCGCGGAAAGCTTCGAGCGCATTCATCGTTCCAACCTGATCGGCATGGGCGTGCTGCCCCTGCAATTCATGCCTGGTCAGAACGCGCAGACGCTGGGCATCACCGGCAAGGAGACTTTCGCGGTGCTGGGCATCGACAATGGCCGCGCCAAACGGGTGATCGTGATGGCTACGCCAACAACCGAATCACCTATTCAGTTTAATGCCATTGTGCGCATCGATACGCCGAAGGAGCGCGAGTATTTCCAGCACGGCGGTATCTTGCAGTATGTATTGCGGCAGTTGGCTGCAAAGAAGCCAATTGAACTGTAACCAACGGTGCCGACTAAACGTATATCCAGGCATATACTCACGCCAGGCCCAGCATCGAACCCAGGTACCACCATGTTGATCCGTCGCTCCAAACCAGAAGACAGCGCCCGCATCCTGCCTTCGGACATCACGCCGGAATCGGTATACCTCAGCCGCCGCGACCTGTTCAAAGTCGCCGTAGCGGCTGGGTTGATTGCTAATGTAGGTCTGCCGGAAAGCGCCCACGCTGCAGCGCAGGCACTCAAGTACACCAAGAACGCTCCATTCAGCGTTAAGGACTCACCCAATACGCTCGAAGACATCACCCACTACAATAACTTCTACGAGTTCGGCACCGATAAGGAAGACCCGGCACAAAACTCAGGCAACTTCAAACCACTGCCGTGGAGTGTGAAGGTGAGTGGCGAATGCGAAGTGAAAGGCACGCTCACCCTGGAAGACATTCTCAAGCCACATCCGCTGGAAGAACGCATTTATCGTTTCCGTTGTGTGGAAGCGTGGTCGATGGTGATTCCCTGGGTAGGCTTTCCACTCAGGGATTTGCTGGCGCGTTTCAAACCTACCTCCAAAGCCAAATACGTAGCATTCAAGACCATCATGCGGCCTGAGGAAATGCCCGGGCAGCGCCGCGCGATTCTGGACTGGCCCTATGTCGAAGGCTTGCGCATGGATGAAGCCATGCATCCGTTGGCCTTCATGGCCGTGGGGTTGTATGGCCAGACGCTACCGAATCAGAACGGCGCACCCATCCGCCTGGTCACGCCCTGGAAGTATGGCTTCAAGAGTATCAAGTCGATTGTAGAAATCAGTTTCACCGAGAAACAGCCACGTACTTCCTGGAATATCTCTGCACCCAGCGAATACGGCTTTTATTCCAACGTGAATCCGAATGTGGATCATCCACGTTGGAGCCAAGCTCGCGAACGCCGTATCGGTGCCAGTGGCGGCCTGTTCAATTCGCGCCAGCCCACCTTGATGCTCAACGGCTACGAAGAACAGGTTGCCAGCCTGTACACGGGCATGGATTTGAAGAAGTACTTCTGAAGGTAGGTTTGAAAAATTTGTCATTTCGAGCGCAGCGAGAAAACTGTCTTTGACTGCGTACGTAAACATCTTCCACTTGCAAGATTTCTCCCTTCGGTCGAAATGACAGAAGGGAGATAATCAGGCATTCCTAAGAAACAGACCCAATGCCCACCACTCAAGCCGTCCGCTGGATTTACAAGCCCCTTGCCCACCTGCTGTGCCTGATACCGCTGTTGCGTCTCATGGCAGGATCACTAGGGCTCGCCGGTGTGTCATTGGGTGCCGATCCAGTCGCCCGACTACTGCATGAACTAGGCGAATCGGGTTTGCGTTTTTTAGTCATCACGCTCGCAATAACGCCACTGCGATTGATGCTGGGTCAGCCTTGGTTAGGCCACTTCCGTCGCATGCTGGGCTTGTATGGCTTCTTCTATGTGCTGTTTCATTTCATCGTCTGGCTGACGCTCGACCAAGGCCTGTACTGGCCAGGCATAGTCAAAGACATCGGCAAGCGGCCTTTCATCACCATTGGCTTTGCGGCGTTATTGCTATTGATTCCGCTGGCAGTGACCTCCACCAACGGCATGATGCGGCGTCTCGGCCGGCGTTGGCAGAAGCTACATCGGTTGATCTACGTCATCGTGCCACTGGGCGTGTGGCACTTCTATTGGTTGGTGAAAAAAGACGTAACCGAGCCGTTAGTCTATGCGGGCATCACCGCATTCTTGTTGGGCTATCGTTACTGGCGCGCTCAGAAACGCAAGCAATCGCTTAGGTCCCCTCTCCCGGCCTCGGGAGAGAGCTAGGGAGAGGGCTAGGGAGGGACAGCTTCTTAGCTGCTGGCCAGCCATCCCCGAACACGTCATGATGCAGCCACTATGGATAACCGCAACAACACTCGAACCGCCGACGCCACCATGGCCGTGTTTCTGGACTTGGAGAACATCGCGCTCGGCGCACGCGATGCCAAATACCCCAGCTTTGAGATTCAAAAAGTATTGGAGCGGCTGTTGCTCAAAGGCCATATCGTCGTTAAGAAGGCTTACTGCGACTTTGATCGCTACAAAGACTTCAAACGTGGCTTGCATGAAGCGGCCTTCGAGCTCATCGAAATTCCGCATGTGCGCCAATCCGGCAAAAACTCCGCCGACATCCGTATGGTCGTGGATGCGCTCGACCTGTGCTACACCAAGGTGCATGTCGATACCTTCGTGATCTTAAGCGGTGATTCGGATTTCTCGCCGCTGGTTAGCAAGTTACGCGAAAACGCCAAGACCGTAATTGGTGTGGGCGTGAAGAATTCCACTTCCGACTTGTTCATCAACAACTGCGACGAATTCATTTACTACGACGACTTGGTGCGCAAGGAACCGTCCAAGACACGCCGCCGAGCAGCTTCCGAAACCACTGCGACCAACGCCACGCCAAAATCTGTCAATAAGGTACCAGACCCAGCGGATGACTTGGATCAATTGGTGGTAACATTGGATGCCATTACTGAAGAGCGTGAAGAAAACGAA
>JANMSB010000275.1:0-6688 GCA_031388915.1 Pseudomonadota bacterium
GATTGCAACCTGCGGCCTGGCGGTTGCAGATGATGTGCCGCGCGCCATCGAGCAAGCGCTAAGTACGGCGCAACAGGAAAAACGCGGCGTTAACTTGTACATCGGCGGCCAAGTGATTCCAGGCTTGGTAGTGCGTGTCGAACCCGGCCAATGGGTGGAACTACGCAACCAGCAGTTTTCACGCATTGTGGTGCGACTGGATCGCATCGATGCCGTGGCGCAGCCTTGATTCATATTGGGCGCAACCATGCGGAAAACTGCGTCCCTTCCCCTGCGATAGCGGGGGAAGGGCAGGATGGGGGCGTTCACGAAACGCTACGCTGTGTCAGCGTTCATTCAAGATGCCCCCACCCCAACCCTGCCCCGCTTGCGGGGGAGGTAGAGGAGATGCTTATTCCGTCAACTGCGCCAACTGCTCCGCTTGATATTCATGCTGCAACGGCGCGATCACATCGTCCAGATCGCCGTTGACGATGCTGTCGAGTTTGTACAGCGTCAGGTTGATGCGGTGATCGGTCAATCTTCCTTGCGGGAAATTGTAAGTGCGAATGCGTTCGGAGCGATCGCCTGAACCGACCTGCAACTTGCGTGAAGCAGCTTCTGCCTGGTTGCGCTTGGCTTGTTCAGCGGCCAGCAATCTGGATTTCAGCAGCGACATCGCGCGCGAACGGTTTTTGTGTTGCGAACGTTCGTCCTGGCACTCAACGACGGTGCCAGTGGGAAGATGGGTGATGCGAATCGCTGAGTCGGTCTTGTTAACGTGCTGACCACCCGCGCCTGAGGCGCGATACGTATCAATCTTCAGGTCGGCGGGATTGATATCGATGGGTTCGATTTCATCTACTTCGGGCAAGATGGCCACCGTGCACGCAGACGTATGAATGCGGCCCTGTGCTTCGGTAGCAGGCACGCGTTGCACGCGATGCGTACCGGCTTCAAACTTCATGCGCGAATAAGCGCCAGTGCCAATCACCCGGGCAATCACTTCCTTATAGCCACCGTGTTCGCCGACACTTTCCGACATAACTTCCACTTGCCAGCCTTGATTCGCTGCATATCTTGAATACATGCGAAACAAATCGCCGGCAAAAATGGCCGCTTCATCGCCGCCAGTGCCGGCGCGCACTTCCAGATAAATGTTGCTGTTGTCGCGTGGATCTTTGGGGATCAGCAGTTTCGATAGCTCGGCTTCTTCCTGCTCGATGCGTACATCCAGTGCTTTGACTTCTTCGCGTCCCAGGTCGCGCATGTCGAAGTCGCTGCCTTCGGCCATGTCCAAGGCCGCAGCGCGTTCCTTCAACAGTTGTTCAAAGTCGGCATAGCGAGTCACCACCGGTTCCAGCTTGGCGTACTCCATCGACAGCTCACGAAACTTATTGTTGTCGTTGATGGTGTCGGCATCGGACAGCAGCGCGCTCACTTCGGCGTGACGTTCGGCGAGACGGTCGAGTTTGTGTTGGATCGAGTCTTTCATTCGTTATCTGGTTCTTCTTTACTGGGCCGGGGGAGCGCAAACAATTCCTGCGCTGCACGGATTAATTCGGTTTCGCCTTGCTCGCCGGCTTCGCGCAGGCGCTGGCTGGGCGAATGCAGCAGACGATGCGTCAGTGTATCAGCGAGAAACTCCAGCACTTCCTGTGCGGGCCGGCCATTGGTCAACATGCGTTGTGCCTGCGCGATGGTTTGTTGTCGAATGGCTTCGGCATCAGCGCGCAGTTGGCGAATGGTAGGTACGGCATCGAGCGTACGCAGTTGTTGCGTGAAGTGTTGTACTTCTTCGCTGAGTAGTTGATCGGCATCCAAGGCGGCTTCCTGACGCGCGGCGAGGTTCTCGCTCACCACGTTTTGCAGATGGTCAACAGTAAACAAGTAAACATCGTCCAGGTCGGCGACTTCGGGTTCGATGTCGCGCGGCACGGCAATGTCGACCATGAATATGGGGCGGCGTTTGCGCGCGCGCAGCGCGGCTTTAACGGCTTTGAGCGTAATCACCGGCGTGGGGCTGGCGGTAGAGGTCACCACGATATCGGCTTCGGCCAAGTGCAAATGTAATTGTTCAAGGGTGATGGCGTAGGCGTTGAACTCCAAGGCCAACTGTTGCGCGCGTTCCAAGGTGCGATTGGCCACGATCATGCGCCGCGCGCCGTTGGCGTACAGATGTCGCGCCGCCAACGCAATGGTTTCGCCTGCGCCCACCAGTAGCACAGTGCGTTCGGCGAAGCTCTCGAACACCGTGCGCGCCATGCTGACGGCGGCCGAAGCCACCGATACCGCGCTGGCGCCGATGCGGGTTTCGGTGCGCACGCGTTTGGCGGCGGAGAACGCGGCTTGAAACAAGCGATTTAAGTATGGGCCGGTGCTGCCATGCTGCTGCGCCAGTCGATAGGCATCTTTGAGCTGACCGAGAATCTGCGCTTCGCCCAACATCATGGAGTCCAGACCCGAGGCCACCGCGAAAGCGTGGCGCACTGCGTCGGTTTCGCTGTGTTGATACAGGCAGTGATGGATGTCGGTGGTTTCCAGTTCGTGCCACTGCGCCAGCCAGTCGATCAACGCCTTGGTTTGGTCGTGCAGCGACTGCTCAGCCGCCGGTTCGGTATAGCAATACAGCTCGGTGCGGTTGCAGGTGGACACGATCAAGGATTCGCATACCGGTGGAATGCTGCCCAGCTCATCCAGCGCCGACGGGAGTTCCGGGTCCGCAAAGACAACTTTCTCGCGGATGGACACAGGCGCAGTGCGGTGATTGATTCCTATAACGATGAAGGGCATTCGGCAGTCTCTAACGCGCATTTCCCACAAATCGCGATCGGTAACAGCGGCGTAGCTTGGGTCATTGCAGCTTCGAAAGCGGGCTCAACGTAGTGGGGTCGTGTAGTTTGTGAGTAATGCGGGTAAACCGGCGCGATTGTCCGGGATGCGTGCGGGCAACACAAGGAAACCGCCGCAGTCCGCGGGGTTTTGGTGCGCTGATCGTGGGTTGTGGGGGTGGTGACGACGCAGTGACGGCGCAGAAAGGAATCAGTGACGACTCCTTAATGCGTCGGTGTGCTGTCGACCTGTATAGTGGCTTGCCTATGCCATTTCATTTTCTGCGTCCTTCGGCGCTCTCCCCGCAAGCGGTCGGGCAGGGCTATTCCCACGGTTCCACAGTCTTGCTGCTAATCGCGGCAGTGGTGTTGTGCGGCTGTGCATCCGCAGTGAAGAGTGGCGGCCCCGTCGACGGCCAGCTCACTAATCTGCCGGCCGAGGCTGCACAGCCCAGAAACGACTTGCTGGCTGCCGCCGAGCAGGCACAGGCGGCCGGGCGCTATCCCGAAGCGGCGCGGTTGTACCTGCAAGCCGCGCAAACCTCTTCAGATGAGCAAGTGGCTGAAACCGCCACCCGCGCGTGTTACGACAACCACCAGTTGCGGGCAGCTCAGCAAAGTGCGGCACGTTGGTTGGAACTCAATCCCACCAACCAAGACGCACGCGAACTGGCGGCACTGTCGGCGCTCAAGTTGTATCGCATCGATGCGGCGCGCGAACAATTCCAACTGCTATTGGAATCGGCCTACATCACGCCGGCGGCCGGCTTCATGGAGATATCGCCGAAGTTGGAGTCGACCGACACCCACGCCGCCACTGCGGTGGTCAAACAATTGGTCGAACGCATGCCCAAGGTGGCCGAAGCACATTATTTGTTGTCGCGCTTGGCGGGCGACACCTACGACTGGGGCCTGATGCTGAAGGAAGCGCAACGCGCGCATGAATTGGCGCCGTACTGGTCGCCGGCTGGCATGCAATTGGCGCGCGCTCAATTGGCCAATGGTCAAACCGAGCAGGCGATACTGATCGGGCAGGAAGTGGTCAGAGCCGACGATAGTCTGGCGACGCGTTCGGAATATGCAGCGTTATTGCTGTCCGCCAATCGTGGCAACGATGCCGTGCGTTTGTGGCGCGAACTGGAGCAGGAGCCGGGCGATAACAGCGCCGCAGTGCGCGCACTGGCGCAGTTGGATTTTCAAGTGGGCAATTATCAATCAGCGTTTGGCCGCTTTAATCGTCTGCTCAATACCGGCAAACATTTAAGCGAATCGATTTTTTATCTCGGTGGCATTGCCGAACGCACCGGCGCCAACGATGAAGCGCGCCAGTTGTACGAGCGCGTGCAAGAAGGCGAGTTTGCCGCTGCAGCGCAATTGCGCGTGGCCCGGTTGATTCAGAGCGGCGAAGGCCTCACGGCTGCGCTGACTTTCTTGCAGGCGTATGGTGAAGCCAATCCCGACGAGTTACTGCTCAGCCTGAAAGCACGCGCCCAAATGCTGGCCGGGGCGGGCGATAACGCGGCAGCGCTGCAAATTTACGATCAAGCCGTGAAGAGTTATCCGGATGTGGCCGAGCTGCATTTGTCACGTGCATTTCAATTGGTGAGCATGAAAAAAGATGCCGCCGCCCTGCAAGAGATGCGGCAGCTATTGGCGGAGCGACCGCAAGATCCAATGGTGTTGAATGCACTGGGTTACACCCTGGTGGATCGCGCCAAGCAATACCAAGCCGGTCACGACTACATTGCCGCGGCTTTGCAGTATTCGCCCGATAGCGGCGCGATACTCGACAGCATGGGCTGGGCCTTGTTCAAACTGCGCAAACCGCAAGAGGCGTTGGAGCACTTACAACGTGCGGCAACTCGACTCGAAGATGTCGAAGTGGATCTGCACTTGGGCGAGGTGTTGTGGTCGATGCAGCGTCGCGACGAAGCCTTGGCAGTGTGGAAAAAAGGTTTGGCTCGCGCTCCGGAAAACAAAGCGCTGCAAGAGCGCATCAAGCGCGCTGAAAAAGCCCGTTGATGGGGTGTGTCGATGAGTTGGCAGTTTATCGCGCATTGGCTCGCCCCCACCCTAACCCTCCCCCGCAGAGCAGGGGAGGGAAACGGAAAGATCCTCTCCCGCAAAGCAGGGCAGGGAAATGGAAAGATCCTCCCCCGCGAGCGGGGGAGGGCAGGGAGGGGGCATCTCCGTTTTAATATGCACCAACAATTTTCGAGTGCGTTAGTTGGTTTTCGTTGGATGTTGCTGGCATCGCTGCTGCTGCTCAACGCCTGCACCACCCAGCCGCAGCGCATCGCCGGTACCAGCAGTGCGCGCGATGCGACTGAGCTACGCGACTGGACCGCCAGCGGCAGGATTGGTATCAGTGGCATTGAGCAATCCGGTTCCGGCGGATTTACCTGGACGCAGCAAGCTGAACTTGCCCAGGTACAGGTGCGTGGTCCGGTAGGTGTCGGCGCGTTACAGATCAGCATGAATGGCGCACACCTGCGCATGCAGGCCAGCGATGGCACGCAATACGATGCTGACCAAGTGTTGGCCGAACTGGAATCACGTTTGGGCGCGTCTGTGCCCGTAGCCCAGTTGCGTTATTGGCTATTGGGCTTGCCCGCACCCGGGGAGCATCGGTGGAGCGACAACACACACGCGGTGTTAGAACAAGCTGGTTGGCGCGTGGTTTACAGCGATTGGCTGCAACGCGACTCGCTACGCCTGCCGGCCAAACTGACATTGACTCGCGATCAGTTGCGCATCTTGATGGTGGTGCAGAGCTGGCGTGTGGATGCTTGAGCGCTAAAGAAGCAATGAGTGAGCGCACAGACAGGTTCGATCAAGCAGATAGCGCCGCGTCATGGCCAGCGCCCGCCAAGCTCAATTTATGCCTGCACCTCGTTGGCCGACGCGCTGATGGCTATCACCTGCTGCAGTCGGCGTTTCAATTTATCGACTTGTGCGATGAGCTGCGTTTTTATCCGCGCCCGATGGGAGTGATTGAGCGCATCGCTGGTCCGGCCGATGTACCTGCCGAGCAGGACTTGGTGGTGCGCGCTGCCAAGTTGCTGGCGCAGGTATCCGGCAAGCAGTACGGCGTGGCCATCGAATTACACAAATGTATTCCGATGCAGGCTGGACTCGGCGGCGGTAGTTCCGACGCCGCCACGGTGCTGGTGGCGTTAAACCATTTGTGGGGCTGTGATTTATCGGTGGAGACGTTGGCGGCGCTGGGTCTGAAATTGGGCGCCGACGTACCGGTGTTTGTGCGTGGTCGGGCTGCCTGGGCCGAAGGCATTGGGGAACAACTGACGCCGGTGGACTTCCCCGAACTCAGCTATTTGGTGATTCAACCGCCGGTTTCGGTGAGCACCGCCGAAATCTTTCAAGCATCTGAATTGACACGGGATACCCCCCTCACCACAATACGCGCCTTTCTCGCCGGGGGCGGACGCAACGATTGCACGTCCACGGTTCGAGCACGGTATCCTGAAGTAGCCCAAGCACTTGATTGGCTTGGGACTTATGGCGAAGCGCGGCTAACGGGTACTGGCGCGTGTGTGTTTGCCGGCTGGTCCGAACGCGCGGCCGCCGAGCGCGCCGCAGCGCAGATGCCGCCAGCGTGGCGCGGTTTTGTCGTGCAAGGGCGCAATCAATCGCCCCTGCTGCAGCGTTTGCACCAGGCACAAAACAGCCGTTAGAGCAGGCTGTTTGTTGCGTTGCCGTTGTGTCGATTTGATGTGCGTTTGTTGGGGTGTCGCCAAGTGGTAAGGCAGCGGGTTTTGATCCCGCCATTCGGAGGTTCGAATCCTTCCACCCCAGCCAATCTTTCTGGCCAATTTCGAATGGCTGTGGACGGTAAGCTGTGGGCTGTAGGTTCGGAA
>JANMSB010000283.1:0-2079 GCA_031388915.1 Pseudomonadota bacterium
GCTGCGTGGCTGCACCGTGTTGGTTACATCCAGCACGATACGTAAATCGCCATTGTCGCGTTTGGCAGCACGCAGGTTTTTCACGACACCTTCGCCGACCGGCAATTTGCCGCTCAACGTCGCCGCTGGCAGATCGATCACTACTCGCGCTGGATTATCTAAGGTGAAGATTTTTTGTTTGGCAGTCTCGGAAAGTTCGAGCACCACTCGCGTGCCTTCGGCCTGACTCGACAGACGAACGTCTTTCACGTCGGGTGCTGACCATGCCGCCAGTGGGACGAGCGCCCAGAGCAACATAGGGAGCAAAGCTGTCAGGAATTGAGCAGGCCGCGAGTTCATGGAGCGCAACTTTATGCGCACCAAAACAACAATTCAATACAAATTAAGCAGATAGCCGGACTTCGTTTTCTTTCAACTGAGAAAGTCAGGCTATCTACCCAGGCTGTCTAGCAATTGCCGTGACGGCTCGGTAGCGGCGATCAACTGCAATTGCCGCCCCTCGACGCCGTCTGCGGCATAACTCAGATGTACAGCTAAGTCGGGTTTCGGCAGGTGTTGACCGGCGCGTTCCGGCCATTCCACCAACAACACCGACCCGGGCTGCAACAAATCGCGCACGCCCAGCTCTTCCAACTGCATTGGATCAGTTAACCGGTACAAATCGAGGTGATAGAAGCAGCGGCCAGCCAATTCATATGGCTCGATCAAGGTGTAAGTGGGGCTGCGCACTGCGCCGGTATGACCCAAGGCCGCTAGCAGACCGCTTACCAACGTGGTTTTGCCTGCGCCTAGTTCGCCTTGCAGCGTGATAACTATTGGGTCAGTTATTTTCAGCAAGGCCAACGCCGATCCAAGCGCAGCACCCGCCGCTCGTGTGGCTACAGCATCCGGCAAATACCCTTGTCGCGTCGCGCTAGTAGCTGCGGTCATGGATTAACGCAGCTCGGTAAATGCGCAAACAAATCGCTGGCCAGAATGCCGCGCTCACCATGACGTGCCGCCATATCGCCGGCCACCGCATGCACATACACACCAGCACGCGCCGCCACTGACAAATCGCGGCATTGCGCGGCGATGCCGGCAATAATGCCGGTCAGCACATCGCCCATGCCCGGTGCGGCCATGCCGGGGTTACCCCGATCACACAGCGCCGGTAATTCATCGCGGTTCCAGATCAACGTGCCGGCCCCCTTAAGCACCATGGTCCCGCCATAGTGATCGCCTAGGTCTTGCACTGCTTGCAAGCGCGCGGCTTGAATGTGTGCGGTGTTGGTGCTGAGTAGGCGCGCGGCTTCGCCCGGATGCGGCGTTAACACCCAATTGCTCAGCGAGCGATCGCGCGCTTCCGCTTGCTGCGCCAGCAGATTCAATGCGTCGGCATCGACGATCAAGGGTTTATCGGTGGCCATGACGGCTTTGAACAATTGCTTCGCCCAGGCATCCTGACCCAGGCCTGGGCCAATGGCGATCACATCAGCGGCACGCAACAAGGGCGCTAAATCATCGTCCGACATCACGCCGCGACACATCAATTCAGGGCGACCGGATACCAATGCGGCGACATGTTCGGGACGCGTCGCCACGGTCACTAAACCTGAGCCGACACGCAAACAAGCTTCACCGGTTAAGCGCACGGCGCCTGGCATGCCCAGACCACTACCGACAATTAACACATGCCCCTGCTGCCCCTTGTGGCTGGTGCGTGAACGTCGCGGCAACGCTTGCTGCACGATGCTGCTGTCCAATCGTTTGGCGACGCAACCTACCTGCTGGGCTGCCGTGGTGGGAATCTCCAAGTCATCGAACAACAATTTGCCGACGTGGTTCGGTCCGTCGGCCAGATAAAAGCCCTGCTTCAAGCCAACAAAACTGATGGTGCGATGTGCCTGCACTGCCGCGCCCAACACGGCGCCGGTGTCGGCGTTGAGTCCACTGGGCACATCCAGCGCCAGAATCGGCCGATCCGCAGCATTGATGGCGCGCACGCAAGCACACAAACGTTCATCCAACGGTCGCGATAAGCCGGTGCCGAAAATAGCATCGACAATCACATCGGCTGCGCTCAACAACGCCGGATTC
>JANMSB010000296.1:0-6647 GCA_031388915.1 Pseudomonadota bacterium
GGCGCGCGTTTCAACACCAAGGTGAGCGGCCCCGGCCAGAACGCGTCGGCGAGTTTCTTGGCAGCAGGCGACAAATCGCGCGCCCAGCGCGGCAGGTACTTGGGGTCATCCAGATGCACGATGACCGGATGCGAGCTGGGCCGGCCTTTGAGCTTGAAGATCTTACGCACCGCTTCCGGGTGATTGGCATTGGCACCCAGGCCATAAACCGTTTCAGTCGGGAACGCGACCAACTCGCCGGCGCGCAGTGCTTCGACGGCTGCTTGAATCTCTTCTTGGGAAATGCGGGTGATTGCCATAGGGCAATGATACACGGCCGGCTGCGTTGGCCGGCATTTCATCGGCTCCGACTGTCACCAACCTGCAACAGGCACGGCCATCGGTCCTCAACATAAGTGCCCTAACATAGCGGCGTGTCAATCAGCCGACATCCCATCAAATAGACGCGGCCACCCCAAAGCGGTTGCGGCACAGGGCACAGCCCATGCCGTCACCAAATCTTCCCAATGACGGCTGGAAGGACTTGCTCTCGCTGCGCCCGCTGCGACGCCGCTCAGATGCAACTTGCACTCTATTAGCTAAGCATCAATCCCCTGCGACTTCAGATACTCATCATACGTACCTTTGAAATCCACAATTTTGCCGCCGGCCTTCACTTCGATGATGCGATTGGCAATGCCGCCGACGAACTCGCGGTCGTGCGACACGAAGATCATGGTGCCGGGATATTTTTCCATGCCGATTTGCAGCGACTCGATGGTTTCCATGTCCATGTGGTTGGTGGGTTCGTCCATCACCAGCACATTGGGCTTGCTCATGATCAACTTGCCGTAAATCATGCGGCCCTTTTCACCCCCGGACAGCACCTTCACCGACTTCTTGCCATCATCGCCGGTGAATAACAAACGGCCCAACGTGGCGCGCACAATCTGTTCGTCATCGGTAGCCCCCTTCCATTGACCCAGCCAACTCACTAGATCTGAGTCCTCGGCAAAATCCGTCGTGGGATCCTGGGGCATGTAGCCGGGCTTGGAGTTTTCGGCCCAGGTGATCTTGCCCTTGGTGGGTTTGAGCTCGCCGATCAGGCAACGCATCAAGGTAGTCTTGCCGACGCCATTGGCGCCGATGACAGCCACGCGTTCGCCCACTTCGACATTGAAGCTGATGTTCTTCAATACTTCGGCTTGCGAGTCGGGATAGGTATAGCTCAAGCCTTCAATTTCAAACGGCACACGATGCAGCTTCTTGTCTTGTTCAAAGCGCAGGTAAGGGTTCTGACGCGATGAGGGCTTCATGTCCTCGATCTTGATCTTCTCAATCTGCTTGGCGCGCGAAGTAGCCTGCTTGGCCTTGGACTTGTTAGCCGAAAAACGCCGCACGAATTCCTGCAACTCCGCAACGCGCTCCTTCGCCTTGGTGTTCTGCGCAGACAGCAGCTCGCGCGCCTGGGTTGAGGCCAGCATGAAATCGTCGTAATTGCCGGGATAGACCTTGATCTGGCCGTAGTCGAGATCGGCCATGTGCGTGCACACTTGATTCAGGAAGTGACGATCATGGCTAATGATCACCATGGTGGCGTTGTAGCCGTTTAATGTGTCTTCCAGCCAGCGAATGGTATTGATGTCGAGGTTGTTGGTTGGTTCGTCGAGCAGCAACACATCGGGCGTGGAGAACAACGCCTGCGCCAGCAACACGCGCAGCTTCCAACCCGGTGCGACTTCGCGCATCGGACCGTTGTGATACTCGGGGCCAATGCCTGCTTCGGTAAGCAAACTCGCCGCGCGTGACTCGGCATCGTAGCCACCATATTCGGCAAACTTGGCTTCAAGATCCGCCGCGCGCATGTAGTCGTCGTCAGTGGCTTCGGCATTGGCGTAGATGGCATCACGCTGCGTCATGGCCTGCCACATTTCCACGTGACCCATCATCACCACATCGAGCACGCGAGTATCTTCGTAGCCAAATTGATTCTGGCTCAACTTGCCCAGACGCAAGCCGGGTTGCAGCATGACTTCACCGGCGCTCTGCTCCAGATCGCCGCCGAGAATTTTCATGAAGGTGGACTTGCCGCAGCCATTGGCGCCGATCAAGCCGTAGCGATTGCCGTCCACAAACTTGACGGACACATTTTCAAACAGCGGCTTGGCGCCGAACTGCATGGTGATATTGGCAGTAGAAAGCATGTTTACGATTACCAAACGAAAGCGCGGCCAATCCATACCGGAGCGGGCCGAGCAGAAATTTACAAGGGATTCAGGCGCCGGGTCCGGGCAATTCGCGACCGGACCGGGGCGCGCATTCTAGCCGGATGACCCACCGGGTGCGCCGGATTTTGCAGAATCTCTGGCTGCAGAGCGGGTTATTTCTTCCGGGCCACCCTGCGACGACTGACCGGCAAGTAATTCTCTTCCGACACCACCTTTCTGCCCGTTTTGTTTTCCAGTTCCACCCGAGCACGCTGCGCTAGGCGTCCACCGCTTGTGGCGGCTTCCGTGTTTTCCGGCATGCCCGTGGCTTGCACGCTTTCGGCGATCTGGCGCGTGGATAATTCCGCCAATGCCGTGAAGATCAGCTCGGCTTCGCTCATATGGTCGCGCAGATTTTGTGTCTTGAGCCCCTTGATGGCCTTGTGGTTCTTCACGGTCACACCCGACCATTCCTGGTGAATGATGTTGGTCAGGGTGGCGAACTCATCGCCTTTCTTGATCTCATGCTTAGCCCAGTAATCCGTGAGTTTGTTGCGCGTCTCCTGACCTGTCATGCGCTGCTGAATCCATTTGTCGCTGCGGCCATGCTTTTGCCAGGTTTCACGGGCACGGTTCAATGACAGCGCGGGATCGGCCATTTCCTGCATACGCTCGTAGCCCACCTTGGCTAGCCACAATTTAATGGGTTCAGCCTTGGGACTAGGCACGCTCTGGACAAGACGCAATAACGTTTCAGCCGTAGCTACGTCAGTGAGGTAGTTTTTGCCATCTGCAGCGCGTAATTTCAGTCGGTGACAGTTTGTCACCGACTGACTGCCTTCCTTGACCAGCCGTTCTTTCAGCTTATTCCAGTACTTGCGCGCAGTCTGATAGTCAGACTGCTGGGTCAGCACCTGAACAATATCCACCACCGAAAACCACCAGGTCTCGGTCGCTTCGTCGTAGACACGACGAATTTTATAGTCCTCAAAAATCGCAGGGTGGTTGCTCATATATGCCTCCTAATTGCTTCCCTTAGCGTTGATTGCGTTGATTGCCTTGAATCGCCGGATAACCATTGCCAAGTTATCGCTCCTTACCCATCCGAGCAATCCCCTCTTCGCCCTGTAGCTGCGGTTTATGCACGCGCCGACTGTCCACCCATTCGCGCGCAAAATCGTGCCTGAAATACCTGCTAATGACCGCTGCAACCACCACAGTGATCAGCGCGCCCAGCGACGCCAGCGCCATGTCCTTCTGCGCATCCCACACATCGCCCTGCGAGCCGAGAAACGCAGCGCCAAGATCGCCGCCAAAATAAACTGCCGCAGCCCATTCGATCAATTCGTACAACATCGACGTCGACATGGTCAGGTCCAGCGGCAGGAAATAACTCAAGAAGCCGCGTATACCCGTCAGACGGATAAACACTTCGCGCACCGGATACGCCAACAACAACCCATAACTGAAATGCACCAGCCGGTCGTAGTAGTTGCGGTTCCAACCCATCAGTTCATTGAGTGTTGAACCCGTGAGCGACTTGAACCATTCGTCATAGGGTACTTCCGAATAGGTGTAGTGCGCGCCGACGGTGTGCATGCAGAAAAACACAAACAGCATGGTGTACGACGCACTCGACAACGGTAGTGTTTTGTAGGTAACCACCAACGCCGCCACGCCCAGCAACAGCAGCACATTCTCGAGCACCCAATCCGCGCGACTGTGCGGGTTGATGGCCAGCACCGTCCACAGCGACAGAAACAACGCCAGCAATAGCAACAAATATCGAGTCCGCGCCATCGCACTCTCCATGCGTTTAAGTTGTAGTTATCGAGACATTATTCCAGCGTCGGGCGCCTACCAATCAGCCACAGCGCCATAAACGTCAGCAAGCCCGCTGTACTCAAGTAATAACCCACGTACTGTAAACCATAGTGATCACCCAGATACTTGGCGATATAGGGCGCAAACGATCCACCGAAAATGCCGGCCAGATTGAACGTCAGCGAGGCGCCGGTGTAACGTACAGCGGTGGGAAACAACTCCGACAGCGACGTGCCGATCGGCCCATAGGTCAGACCCATCAACCCCAGCCCCAGACACAGAAACACCAGCACACTCAGTTGATCGCCAGCGCCAAACAACGTCTGGAAGTTCAGACCGAACACCATCACCAGCAACGCGGCCAACATCAACATCATGCGTCGTCCATAGCGGTCGGCCAATACGGCGGACACCGGAATCGTCGCCGCAAAGAACAACACACCAATCAATTGCAAAATCAGAAACTGTTGGCGCGTGTAGCCGAGTACAGCGGTGCCCCAGTTCAACGTGAACACGGTCATCAGGTAGAACACCACAAACGTAGCGATCCCCGACACTGTGCCCAACACCAACATGCGCGTGTGCTGTGTCATCACGGTAAACATCGGCACCCGCACGCGCTCATCGTTATCAATGGCGCGCTGAAAAGCCGGCGTTTCTTCCAGGCGCAGGCGCACATACAACCCGACAAACACCAGCAACGAACTGGCCAGGAACGGCACACGCCAACCCCACGCGAAGAACTGCGCATCATTCAGCGCCATGCCCAACAGCAGAAAAATGCCCGTTGAACAGACAAATCCCAGCGGCGCACCCAACTGCGGAAACATGCCGTACCAAGCCCGCTTGCCCGGCGGTGCATTTTCCGTGGCCAGCAACACAGCACCACCCCACTCGCCACCCAATCCCAGTCCCTGACCAAAGCGACACAGCGCTAGCAACAGCGGCGCGAACACGCCGATGGATTCATACGTGGGCAATAAACCAATGAGTACGGTCGACAACCCCATGGTGAGCAGCGCGGCAACCAACGTTGCCTTGCGGCCGACGCGATCGCCAAAGTGGCCAAACACTGCTGAGCCGACTGGCCGCGCAAAGAATGCCAACGCGAAGGTAGCCAGCGACTGCAACATGGCAGAAGTCGGGTCGCTCTTAGGAAAGAACAACTGCGGAAACACCAGCACCGCCGCGGTGGCGTAGATGTAAAAATCAAAAAACTCGATGGTGGTGCCGATCAGGCTGGCGAACAACACGCGACGCGGCGAATTGCCGGTGCGAGTTTCGGTATGCGTAGGTCCCATTCATTGTTGTCCGGTTATGGAAGCGACGCGGATTCTCGCACGATCAACGTGTAGTCGGCGCGCGGTTTCGATGCCTTGACCAAGCCACCTTCCACCCGTATAAGACCTTAACGAATCCGTTAAGGTATCCGGACATGAGTTTTGACACCAATGACATCGTGCCACTGAATCAGGTGCGCGCTAAACTTTCAGATCTCGCTGAACAGGTACGCAACGGCAAGGAAAAAATCATCACCCGCAATGGCGAAAGCTATGTGGCGCTGATCGATGCGCGGCGGCTGGATCACTACCACCGGCTGGAGCGCGAGCGCATTCATCTGGGCCTGCTCGACGATGCCATTGCCGGGATGAACGATGTTAATGCTGGCCGCACCATCGGCGTGAAGGAAGCTCGGGCCAAATACCTCGCCCCCGCCAAGCAACGCAAACCAAAACGTTAAGAAACTTCTGATTGACTCCTATCTGTCATTTCGACCGAAGGGAGAAATCTTGTCAGTGCTCGATGCAGCACACTGCCGGAAAAGAAAGATTTCTCGTTGCACTCGAAATGACAGATTATTCAGGCCTTCCTTAACATGCGACACACCGTCCGGCTAACCACCAGCTTCACCACGAATCTTGATGGCATCAAGGTATTCCTGGAGCAGCAAGGCGAACCCCGCGCTTTCAAGAAACTGGTCGCGCATCTGTTTGACGAGCGGATTCCCAATCTCGAAGCCTTCCCGCACATGGGCCGAGACTTCCTGAACCAGCCGATACGCTCGGTCGCCGCACGCACCAAACTACGCAAGCTAAAAGCGG
Source organism: Pseudomonadota bacterium (assembly GCA_031388915.1). Lineage (GTDB taxonomy): Bacteria > Pseudomonadota > Gammaproteobacteria > Steroidobacterales > Steroidobacteraceae > CAILZL01. Next base: position 6,113 of record JANMSB010000296.1, read on the forward strand.
CGCTGGGCAAGAACACCGCGCTGCGCGAATACATCGCCGATGACTACCTGATTCTGTATGCCATTCGCACTACCCACATATATCTGCTGGCCATCAGGCATCATCACCAACTCTCGTTCGATCTGATGAGTCACTGGGCGTAAACATGGCGCAAAAGTACTACGTAGTCTGGGCTGGTCGTAAGACTGGCATATTCGATAACTGGGCTAGCGCACTGGCGGCCGTCGATAAATTTGCGGGCGCTCGCTACAAAGCTTTTCCTAGCCGCATTGAAGCCGAACAGGCATTTCGTGACGGCAGCGGCGCGCATATCACACGTCGCACCGGCAGCAAAGCCAACCCATCAAAAAGCGAACGCAGCGCTGCGCATGTCGCGCATCAATCCGAAGTCAGCATTTACTGTGACGGCGCCTGCGAACCCAATCCCGGCAATGCCGGTTCCGGCGTGGTGGTGTATCGCGACGGCAAACTCGCCGAACTGTGGTACGGCCTATACAACCCCAAGGGTACCAACAACACCGCCGAGCTAAACGCC
>JANMSB010000321.1:0-7471 GCA_031388915.1 Pseudomonadota bacterium
CGTTCGATACCAAGCTTACGGTTGCCCACATTTCCTAGCGGCCTGCGAGTGTCTGGCCATCTGGTTAGAAGGGCGCGCCATCCGTGAGATAGGGCAATGGCACTGGCGTGATGTCGAAGCGGAATTACAAGTTCCCAGTGCAAAGCGAGCGCGTTTGTTATTGCTGGATGATGCGTTGCAAGCCTTGCATCGGAAATTGACTACGTAGGCCAGGTAGGCCGGCCGGTTTGCGATATTTTTTGGCTATTGGCATTGATCGGTTGCCAGATGACCCCATCGGTAGTATCTATTAAGCCGTGTTTTCAATTGGTGGGTACCCGAGGCCTATGTCGATCTCCCTGACTCTTTCGGCCGCTGAGCGCATCAAGAACTTCCTGCACAACCGCGGGCATGGTGTTGGTCTGCGCTTAGGGATCAAGAAGACCGGCTGTTCGGGGTTTGCCTACGTGGTGAACTACGCCGATGAGGTCACGCACGCCGATGTGGTGTTCGAGCAGCAGGGCGTCAAAGTCATCGTAGACAAGGACAGCCTTAGCTATATCGACGGCACGGAGGTTGACTTCGTTAAGCAGGGCCTGAACGAGGCCTTCAAGTTCCGCAACCCCAATGTGAAGGGCGAGTGCGGTTGCGGCGAGAGTTTCACGGTTTGAGTTGAATCTGATTCCCTCTCCCGCAGGCGGGAGAGGGAAGTAGTTGCTAAACCCGCGTCCGGCCTCATTTTCTTGCTGGTATCCGGTCCGGCCGGTACACTCCGCGCCTCAAAATTCACCGCCGACGGACAATGTTTAGGTCTGGCGGCTTTTCCTATTGGTTCCAACATCCATTCTTCTACGCAGAGGCCGCTGGCCTGAGGTTGATTTCATGGCGATTGAACGCACTTTTTCGATTGTTAAGCCCGATGGCGTCCGCAAGAACCTGATCGGTTCGGTGTTGCAGCGTTTCGAACAAGCTGGTCTGCGAGTCATCGCAGCACGCATGTTGAACCTGAGCCAGGCGCAGGCTGAAGGCTTCTATGCCGTGCACCGTGAGCGTCCGTTCTTCAAGGATCTGGTCAAGTACATGACCTCCGGCCCGGTGCTGATCCAGGTGTTGGAAGGCGAAAACGCTGTGCTGAAGAATCGCGATCTGATGGGCGCCACCGATCCCAAGAAGGCGGCTGCCGGCACCCTCCGTGCTGACTTCGCCAGCAGCATTGAAGAAAACGTGGTGCACGGTTCGGACAGCCCGGAAAACGCGGCGATTGAAATCGCATTCTTCTTTGCCGGCTCTGACTTGTGCCCACGCGCCTAGTTTGTACTGAGTGGGCTGAGTCATGACTCAATCGGCTGACACTGCAACTCCCGTCGAACGTGTGAACCTGCTGGGTCTCACGCGTAGCGAGCTGGAGGCATTTGTCGCCGACATGGGTGAAAAGCCGTTCCGCGCGCGTCAACTGATGAAGTGGCTGTACAAGCGCGCGGTCGGCAACTTCGATGAGATGACCGATCTGGCGAAAGCTTTCCGCGAGCGTTTGAAGCTCGTTGCAGAAATACGGGTGCCAGAAGTGACGCTGCGCCAACACTCCAGTGATGGCACCCGAAAATGGTTGCTCGCTGTTGATCGTGGCAACAGCTCTGTGCCACAAGCCATTGAAATGGTTTATATCCCAGAACCAGGTCGGGGAACTCTGTGTATTTCCAGCCAAGTCGGTTGTGCGATGGATTGCAGCTTCTGCTCCACGGCGCAACAGGGCTTCAACAGTAATCTCACCGCTGCAGAAATCGTCGGTCAGGTATGGCTGGCCTACCGAGAAGTGCGCGGCGATGCGCCTGCTACAAACGACACCTCGGAACGACTAATCACCAATATCGTGTTCATGGGTATGGGCGAGCCGTTGGCGAACTATCGCAATGTGGTGCCGGCTGCGGCAATCCTGATGGATGATCTTGGCTTTGATATTTCCCGCCGCCGCGTCACGGTGAGCACATCGGGCCTCGTGCCGCAGATGCTGAAGCTGGCTGAGGAAACCAACTGCGCATTGGCGGTGTCGCTACATGCGCCAAACGATGCGCTGCGCGATGAACTGGTGCCCATCAATCGCAAGCATAAAATTGCCGAACTGCTGGATGCCTGCTGGTACTACCTGCAGCGTCAGAATGCCCGCAGCATTACTTTTGAATACGTGATGCTCGATGGTGTTAACGACCAACTCGAACATGCGCGTGAACTAGTGACTTTGCTTAAGAACAAGCCGGCCAAGGTGAATTTGATTCCCTTCAACCCATTTCCGGATACACGCTACCAGCGCTCGCCGGCTGAAGTCATTTCTCGCTTTCGCGATTACCTGAATACACATGGCGTGATTGCTACCACGCGCCGGACACGTGGCGACGATATCGACGCCGCGTGCGGCCAGTTGGTCGGCCGGGTTCAGGACCGCACCACCGTACGTCTGGGTTCGAAACTAATATCGGTGGTAACACAGTGAAGTATGCCGTCATGAGCAAAGTCGTCACTCTGTTGCTGTCATCGGGTCTATTGGCGGGATGTCTGAGTTCTACCCCGCAATTGGGCACCAAGGACAACGAGGCCGCCTCGTCTTACAACCTGCAACTGGGCATTGACTACTTTCGGCAGGGCAATCTGTCGGAGGCCAAGGAAAAGCTGGACCGATCATTGGAGCAAAACCCCAAGAACGCACAGGCGTATGTTGCCTCCGGCATGCTCTACGACCGACTGGGCGAGATGCGCAAAGCCGATCAGTACTTCAGCAAGGCGGTTAACCTTGATCCAAGAAATGGTGAGGTGACCAATAGTTACGCCGTGTTCCTGTGCCGCAAGGGCGATTACGCTAAGGGCGAGGAGATGGCGTTGCAGGCAGCGCTTAACCCGCTGTACAAAACACCCGAAGCCGCCTTGTTGAACGCGGGTAACTGCGCCATCGATGCAGGACGTACTAGTAAAGCGGAAGAATACTTTCGTCGCGCCCTGGCGCTACGACCCCACTTTGCACCGGCGCTGTTGCAAATGGCGGAGTTGGAATTCAAGGCAGGTAACTACTTGCCCTCGCGCGGGTTCCTCGAGCGCTTTCAGCAATCGGCCAAGCCAACCCCTGCCTCTTTATGGTTGCTGGTCCAGGTGGAAAATGCCTTGGGCAATACGGGCTTGTCGGCCGACTATGCACGTCGTTTAAAACAGGACTTTCCGACTGCGATCGAGACCAAGTCCCTGCTTGAATTCGAAAAGAAGAATAAGTCCTAATGGGCGACACTCCCGACACTGGTCAGCCGGTGCTAACGCCCGGCGAACGATTGAAGCTGGCGCGCGAGCTGGCTGGGCTTTCCGTGGATAAAGTTGCCAAAGACTTATACCTCGACGCCCAAGCAATTAATGCCATCGAATCGAATCGTTTCAAAGACTTGGGCGCACCTGTGTATGCAAAAGGTTACTTAAAAAAATACGCCCGCCTAGTCGGTGTCTCGGAAGCTGAAGTGCTGCTGGGTTATCAATCGATGGGTGATGTCACGGTAGTGGCAGATCCAATTCCAGTCGCCATGGGATCGGTGCCGGAATCGCGCCGGCCATTGCCACGGTGGATCTTGTGGGTGGTGGCGGGATTGCTCGGCGTCGCCGTCGTGGCGATCTTGTCCAATCTGCGTACTCAGACAGTTCAGAGCAATCGGCAAGGCGAATTGATTTCGCAACCGATCAGCGCGCCGGGCTCGCCGCTAGCAGCTTTAGACTCGCCGGGTGCGGTGACACTGCCCGCTCCTGGCGAATCTGCCGTCACGAGCGCGGCCGCCAACACCAACACGCCACTGGCGCTACGGTTTCGGTTTGTCGGCAACTCCTGGGTGGAAGTGTACGACGCCAACAATCAGCAAGTGTTGTATGACATGGGAACGACCAACTCGACTCGCGATATCACGGCGACACCGCCGCTGCGCGTGGTGTTGGGTTTAGTCAGTGCCGTCAATTTGCAAGTGAATTCGCAAGCCGTGACCGTGCCAGCCGCGCGGGTGGAAGACGGTATCGCTCGCTTCACCCTGAATGCCGATGGCACAGTCCAGTAACGAGCCAGTAACGAGACGTTAATAAGACGTATTTTCGGAGTGAGTGTTGAGTACTGAAGCGAAGCTGCAACCGATTCGAGGCATGAATGACATCCTGCCCACGGAGATTGCTTATTGGCAGCACCTGGAAGCCACGGCTCGCGAACTGTTTGCCGAGTATGGCTTTCAAGAAATCCGCGTACCGATAGTCGAGCAGACCGGGCTGTTCAAGCGCTCCATCGGTGAGCTCACCGACATCGTTGAAAAAGAGATGTACACCTTCGAGGATCGCAGCGGCGATTCGCTCACGCTGCGGCCCGAAGCCACGGCGGGTCTGGTGCGCGCCATGATTTCCAATGGCCTGTTGCACAATCAACGGCAGAAAGTGTGGACCTGCGGCCCGATGTTCCGGCACGAGCGTCCGCAGAAGGGCCGTTATCGTCAGTTTCATCAGATCGATGTGGAAGCCTTCGGCTATGCCGGCCCTGATCTCGATGCCGAATTGATTTTGATGACGGCGCGCCTGTGGCAACGTTTGGGCATTCAACGTGTGACCTTGAACATCAACTCGTTGGGCACGCCGCAATCGCGTCAGGTATATCGCGACACGCTGCATCAGTACTTCGGCGCACACCAAGATCAACTGGATGAAGACAGCCTGCGACGTCTGGAGGGCAATCCGCTGCGTATTCTGGACACCAAGAATCCGGCCATGGCCGAGCTGGTGGCTGGGGCGCCGTTGCTCACCGATTCCCTCGATGCAGAGTCGGCGGCACACTTTAAGATGCTGCGTCATCACCTTGATTGTGTAGGCATTAGCTACGTAGTGAATCCGCGTTTGGTGCGTGGACTCGACTACTATTCGCGCACTGTCTTTGAGTGGGTCACCACGGAGTTGGGTTCGCAGGACGCGGTGTGTTCCGGTGGTCGTTATGATGGCTTGATCGCACAACTAGGTGGCGAGCCCACCCCTGCCATGGGCTGGGCATTGGGCGAGGAACGCATCATTGGTCTGATGCAGGCGCAGGGCATTCAGGTTCAGGGCCAGCAAGCTGACGTCTATGTGGCCTTAGTAGGCGAACGGGCCGAGGCGGCCGGACTCGCCCTGGTGGAACAACTGCGCAATGATCTGAACAGGGTGCGCATCGAAACTAATTGCGGCGGCGGCAGCTTCAAATCGCAATTGAAGCGCGCCGACAAGAGCGGTGCTCGCTTTGCCGTGATCATTGGCGATAGTGAAACCGAACTCAAAGTCGCTGGTCTGAAGAACCTGCGCGTCGAAGCGCCGCAAGTACCCGTAAGCTGGGATCAATTGGCGGCTGAACTTAAGCAGCGATTAGACATGTAGGCTGGGATGCAATCCCCGCATGACCGAATGAACGACAAGAAATCGCTGGGATTTTATCCCGGCCTACCGAGAGCAAAGCATGGTTGACGAATATCTGACAGACGACGAACAAGCCGAAGCACTCAAGTCCTGGTGGCGCGATAACTGGGCGTGGGTATTGTCCGGTGTCGTGGTCGGGCTAGGCTTGTTGGTGGGTTGGCAGTATTACCAGCGTTACACGGCGCAGCGTGCGGACGCAGCGTCGGCGGCCATTGATGAATTCGCCAAGGTGCAGGCTAGCGACAAAGCCAGGGCTGCAGCGTTGTTCAAAGATCTGACAGATAAATACGCTGCGACCCCCTATGCCGTACAGGCGCAATTGCTGCAGGCGCAGAACGCCGTGGACAGCAATGACCTACCCCGCGCCGAAGCGGCATTACGCGCCGTCATGGCCGATAGCAAGGACCCGGAGCTGGTGTTGATTGCCAAGCTGCGGTTGGCGCGGGTGTTGATTGAGCAAGGCAAGCCGGATGATGCGATGGCATTGTTGGACATCGAGGCCGCCAGCGCCTTTGCCGCGCAAGCGCATGAAGTTCGCGGCGACGCGCTGTACGCCAAGCAGGATTTGAGCGGCGCACGTTCGGAGTATCAAGCTGCATTGAAAGCTTTTAAGAGCAGTGAAGCCGCGGATACGTCGTTGTTGGAACTCAAGCTGTTGGACGTAGGCGGCGTGCCCACGGCCGACACCAGCGTTGCAGCAGATAAAGCGAGCGCGAAATGAGCTGTTTCAAGTTTGGCTCCAAGCTGGCGCTCATTGCATTAAGCGGTCTGATTTTGTCTGCCTGCGACAGTAGCAAGGCCGTCGATCCACCTGCTGAACTAGTGGATATCAAACCGGTGTTGCGTGTCACCAAGTTATGGAGCGACAGCCTGGGTGGCGATGCGGAACGTCTGCGTCTGGGGTTACAACCCAGTGTCGTTAACGGTGTGGTGTATGCCGCATCGCATGATGGCGAAGTGCTGGCTGTGAGCGCTGACAAAGGCAAACGCTTGTGGCGAGTCAAAACCAAATTGGAATTGTCGGCCGGTCCGGCGGTAGCGGATGGTTTGGTGGTGGTGGGCAGCACCAACGGCGAATTAGTGGCGCTCGAGACTGCGACTGGCAAACAACGTTGGCGGCATCAGTTGTCGGGCGAAATATTGTCCAAGGCGCTGATTGCGCGGGATCTGGTGATCGTTCGCACGGTCGATGGCCGGTTGCACGCCCTGAGTGCCGCCGAGGGCGTTGTGCGCTGGACGGTCGAAGAAAGTGTGCCGCGCTTAAGTTTGCGTGGCACGTCCATGCCGATTCTCGCCGACCAGACAGTAATTACTGGCTTTGATAACGGCAAGCTGGTAGCAGTGGATGTGAACACCGGTGATAGTTTGTGGAGTGTCACCATCGATGCGCCCGCGGGTCGTACTGAGTTGGATCGCTTGGCCGATATCGATGCGCCGGCGGCGTTCTCGGGCAAGGATGTATTCGTGGCCGGCTTCCAAGGTCGCGTGGCCATGCTGGATGTCGATAATGGCCAGATCTGGTGGGCCAAGGATGCCTCTAGTTATCGTGGCTTCGGTTTGGATGAGCGCGTCATGTATCTCACCACTGACAAGGGTCTGATTACCGCCCTGCGGCGCACTGACGGCAACCAGCAATGGGAGCAGGCAACCTTGCGCCAACGCGGTCTCACTGCGCCGGCGGTGGTGGGCGACTCATTGGTGGTGGGCGATTACGAAGGTTATCTGCATTGGTTGAGCAAGGCCGATGGCAGCGTACAAGCACGCGCTAAAACCGACGGCGAGCGCATTACCAATGCGCCGGTGGTTGCCGATGGCCGCGTGTATGTGCAGACCGATGGCGGCAAGTTGATTGCGTTTGAAACCAAGCCGAAGGGCTGATAGCCATTTTAAGACCCTTGTTTGCGACATGCAACTCCTTAGGGTCAAGGTTCGGGGCTATCTACGGCATCTCTTGGAAAGGGATGCAGGAATTGTCGATCGAAAGAAAAATAAGGTGCCGGGACTGGCGTCCCAAGCCAGCCTGAGTTCCGCGTCTTGGGGGCGAAGCTCCTTC
>JANMSB010000335.1:0-2157 GCA_031388915.1 Pseudomonadota bacterium
CTTGCGCATGTCCTGTTCGTGATGCATGCCGATGATTACGGAACCGGCGGCAAGGAACAGCAGGGCTTTAAAGAACGCATGCGTCATCAAGTGGAACACGGCGCCGGCGTAAGCCGACACACCCAGCGCCACGGTCATATAGCCCAGCTGTGACAACGTGGAATACGCCACGACACGCTTGATGTCGTTATTCACCAAGCCCAGCAAGCCCATAAAGAATGCAGTGCAGGAGCCAATGATCAATACAGTGTTCAGCGCGACTTCCGACATTTCAAACAGCGGCGACATACGCGCCACCATGAAAATACCGGCGGTCACCATGGTGGCGGCGTGGATCAGCGCCGAGATCGGCGTCGGGCCTTCCATCGAATCCGGCAACCATACATGCAGCGGCATTTGCGCCGACTTGCCCATCGCGCCGACGAACAGGCACAGGCAGGTGACGGTAATCGCTTCCCAAGCGTAGCCCGGAATGATTTCCATGGTCTGGCCAGCAAACTTGTTGCTCGCCACAGCAAAGACTTCTTTGTAGTCCAGCGAACCGGTGTAGTACAGCACGGCGGCAATGCCCAGTACGAAACCGAAGTCACCCACGCGGTTGACCAGAAAGGCTTTGAGATTGGCAAAGATTGCCGTTGGGCGTGTGTACCAGAAACCGATCAGCAAGTACGACACCACGCCCACCGCTTCCCAACCGAAGAACAACTGCATGAAGTTGTTCGCCATCACCAGCATCAACATGGAGAAGGTGAACAGCGAGATGTAGGAGAAGAAACGCTGATAGCCCGGGTCGTCAGCCATGTAGCCAATGGTGTAGATGTGCACGCATAGAGACACGAAGGTGACCACCACCATCATCATGGCGGTGAGGCGATCCACCATGAAGCCAATATTCATCTGCACGCCGTCGCTGACCAGCCAGGTGTAGACATTGCCGTAGTAGTTTTCAGCTTCCCCGGTAATCAGTTGCTTAAGCACCATGATCGACAGGCCGCAAGCAATGGCGACACCCAGAATGGTGACGGTATGCGCGCCGGCACGGCCGATAAAGCGACCGAACACACCGGCCAGAATCGCCGCAATCAACGGCGCGAGCACGATTGTTAAGAGAGTATTCTCCACGTCTTAACCCTTCATCGTATCGAGCTGTTCAACGTTGATGCTCTTGCGTTGACGGAACAGCACCACCAGGATCGCCAGACCGATGGCCGATTCGGCGGCCGCCACGGTCAGGATAAAAAACACGAAGATCTGGCCGTGCAGATCGCCCAACTGGCGCGAGAACGCCACGAAATTGAAGTTCACGGCCAACAGCATCAGCTCGATGCACATGAGCAATAGAATCACGTTCTTGCGATTCAAGAAAATGCCGGCCACCGACAGGCTGAACAACACGCCGGACAGCATCAGAACATTCTGAGTAGTAATCATGGCTGCCCCTCCGCGCTACCGGTAGTCGCTTCCGGCTGGACTGCGGCCACTTTGACAATGCGCACGCGGTCTTTGGCATTCACTGCCACCTGCGCGCTGATGTCTTGTAACTTCTGCCCAACGCGCTTACGCATGGTGAGCACGATGGCAGCGACAATGGCGATCAGCAGGATGGCGCCGGCCAGTTGCAATGGATAGAGATATTCGGTGTACAACAACACACCCAGCGCCTTGGTGTTGCTGTAGTCAGCGGCATACACCGCTGGCGACGATACGCTACTGGCGCCCAACGGCAGGGTATCCGACGATTTCAACCACACCACCGCAGCTATTTCCGCCACCACGATCAATGCAATCAACACACCCAGCGGTGCGAACTTGGTAAAGCCAGAACGCAGTTCCTCCACGTTGACGTCCAGCATCATCACTACGAACAGGAACAGCACCATCACCGCGCCGACGTATACCAGCACCAGAATGATGGCCAGGAACTCGGCTTCGAGCAGCATCCAAATAACTGCGCTATTGAAAAAAGCAAACACCAAGTACAACGCGGAGTGCACTGGGTTGCGCGCCGTGATCACCCCAATAGCGGACATCACCAGCACGGCGGAGAAAACGTAGAACAGTATTTCGGGAAAGCTCATTAGCGGTACCGTGCGTCAGCGGCTTTGTCTGCGGCGATCATGGCTTCGAACTTGTCGCCCACCGCCAGCAACTTGTCCT
>JANMSB010000343.1:0-3015 GCA_031388915.1 Pseudomonadota bacterium
GCCTTCGCCGAGGGCAAGGCCAAGCGGGAATTCGTACATTTCGCCTGTACTTCCGAAGACATCAACAACCTCAGCTATGCACTCATGCTTAAGGAAGCACGCGAGCTTCTATTGCCGATACTGGCTAAGTTGATCAAACGCTTACAAGACTTCGCTCATAGTAATGCTTCGGTTCCGATGATGTCGCGCACCCACGGTCAACCAGCCACACCAACTACTTTGGGCAAGGAAATCGCCAATGTGGCGTACCGCCTGCAGCGCAAGCATGACCAACTAGCTGCCATACAGGTACTGGGCAAGATCAACGGTGCAGTGGGCAACTTCAACGCCCATGTGGTCGCCTATCCGAATGTGAATTGGCAGGCGCTGGGCCAACGCTTTGTCGAATCGTTAGGGCTGACCTTCAACCCCTACACCACCCAGATCGAACCGCACGACTGGATGGCCGAATACTTCGACGCGTTGGCTGGCGTAAACACGGTGCTGATCGACTTTGCCCGCGATGCCTGGGGCTATGTGTCGCTGGGCTACTTCAAACAAAAGGTCGTGGCCGGCGAGACGGGCTCATCCACCATGCCGCACAAGGTCAACCCCATCGACTTCGAAAATGGTGAAGGCAACTTAGGCATGGCTAATGCGCTGCTGCGCTTTCTTGCCGATAAGCTGCCGATCTCGCGCTGGCAGCGCGACCTCACCGACTCCACCGTGGTGCGCAATGTCGGCGTGGCGGTAACGCACAGCCTATTGGCCTGGAAGTCGATCAATCGCGGTCTGGATCGCATCGACGTCAATGCCGCGCGTCTCGCGGAAGACCTGGATGCCAACTGGGAGCTGCTGGCCGAGCCGATTCAAACCGTGATGCGCCGCTATGGCGTCGAGAATGCCTACGAGCAATTAAAAGAACTCACCCGCGGCCAACGTGTCGATGCCGCTGCCATGCAGAAGTTTGTATCCGGTTTAGCGTTGCCGGAAGAAGCCAAGCAGGCGTTGCTGAAACTCACCCCGGCCAACTACATCGGGGTGGCCGCAGCCCTGGCCAAATCCGTCTAAAGCGACGGAACTGCATGCAGTGCTGCACATAAGGCTTTGACTTAATTCGCGAAGTGTGACCCGGTCAGCATCCTGACCGGGCCCGAACTGTTTACTGTCGCCTCAATAGGGGATTCCCCGCTGCCAGGATGGATTGCGGATCGCACCCTTCCGGTTGGCAGCGAGTAAACAATGACGACGAGCCTAGAACAGGCCCCCTCTAGCACAAGCGACACAGGCAGCCACGCGCTGTTGCCTAGTGTGCCGGTTGTGTTCACCACGCAACCCGAGATCCGTGAGCAGCTACTGAGCGTAACCCGTTGCGCCGAAAAGCAACTCGCCATCTGGTCTACGAATTTGGATAGTAGTCTGTGGGAAACATCCAGCCTTTTGGAGGCGGTAAAACGCTTTGTATTGGCGCGTCGCCACGCTCGCGTGCGCATTTTGATGCCTCAATTGCCTGAGCCAGGCGCGCGCAAACATGCACTATTCGCCATGGCGGAACGCCTGCCCGCGTCGTTTGAAATTCGCACCGCCAATGCCGGACTAGATGCAGGCGAACTGGTGTTGTCGGATGATCGTGGTGTGCTGTATCGCATTCACTCAGAGCGTTGGGACGGTATGGCAAACCAGAACGATCTGTTAGTCGCGCGTTTTTATTTGGCGCAGTTCGATACAGCATGGCGTGCGGCTGCGCCGCTCGCGGCAAACGACGAACTCAGCGAGCTTTGATTTTTTTCAGCATTGCCTGCACATACTTGAATCACCATGGTGTGGAAACCGGATGTCACTGTTGCTGCGATGATTGAGCGGGAAGGTCGCTTCCTGCTCGTCGAGGAACACGTGCGCGATCGCATCGTGATCAATCAGCCGGCCGGACACTTGGAAGTCAACGAAACCCTGATTCAGGCCGTGATTCGCGAGGCCTTGGAAGAAACCGCCTGGACCTTTGTGCCCGATGCCATCAGCGGCATTTATCTGTGGTCGCATCCCGAACGCAATATGAGCTTCCTGCGTGTCGCCTTCACCGGCCAGGTAACGCAGCATCATCCCGAACGCCGCCTGGACCGGGGCATTCGTCGCACGTTGTGGCTAAGCCGTGACGAAGTGGCTCACCGTCAAACACAACTGCGCAGCCCCATGGTGCTGCAATGTATTGATGATTATTTGAACGGGGCGCGTCATCCCCTATCCCTGCTGACGCACATGCTCAACAACATTAGCCCCGTCGATACCAAGTCGGCTTAAATCGAATGGCGCTTAGTTGAGGCGCTTGGTGCGACGCTGAAGACGGGCGGACAGGATGCTTCGGAACCCCCGGCGGGGGGCACAGGTCCGCCCCTACAAAAACATGCTTCCGACGTAGGGGCGGACCTGTGTGTCCGCCCTGCTGCTCCCGGATCGCAGCGATTTCATCTTAACTAAGTGCCCTTGGGCTTAAATCCCCTCTGACCAGTCTGTCATTTCGACTAACGGGAGAAATGACAGCGGGATACCAGGCAAACCAACCTAGCCCTCATGCCGTCATCCGTATAATGCGCGCATGACCTCCTCTGTTTCTTCCTCCCCCACTCCCCTCGTCATCGTCGGCATGTCCGGCGGCGTCGATTCCTCCGTGGCCGCGCATCTGCTGTTGCAACAGGGCTATCGCGTGGAAGGCTTGTTCATGAGCAACTGGGAAGAAGACGAAGACGGCTACTGCACCACTGCGCAGGATTTTCAGGACGCGCGCCAGGTGTGCAACCAACTCGGCATTCCCCTGCACAAGGTCAGCTTCGCCAAAGAATACCGCGACCGCGTGTTCGAACATTTCCTGAGCGAATACCGCGCCGGCCGCACACCCAACCCCGATGTGTTGTGCAATCGCGAGATCAAATTCGGCGTGTGCTTCGACTATGCCAAACGACTGGGTGCAGACCTGATCGCCACTGGCCACTACGCCCGCGTGGTGCACCAGCCGCAGCCACGTCTATTGCGTGGCCTCGA
>JANMSB010000404.1:0-14731 GCA_031388915.1 Pseudomonadota bacterium
CCAATTCTGATCTGTGCTTGTAGTGGCCGCGTATTAACCCGCACATCGACCTGTACCTGCTGCGCCTGCCAACCCGCGCCCTGTAATTGCGCGATGCCGAGCTGAGTGCGATCCAGCGCCACAGCGGTGACAGGTGCGAACCCGCCGCCGCAACCCAGCAGCACAACACAAATGCTCATGATGCTTTTGTGACTACGCAACTTCATTTACCGATCATGCGTGTAACCCAGAGTGAGGACAAGCGTCGTCGGTTTGCCTGCCGTTGTATTGTGGGTGTGGACATTTTCAATCAGACTCAGGGCGCATCACGAGCAATTAATCGTACTGTTACATGGCAGCAATATCACCATGGACAGAGCCGGCACGGAGTTCTTAGGAGTACACAATGGCGCTTGGGCAGGTTGCACGAATTCTGACCATCGGAATTTCATGTGTGGTGCTGGGTGCTTGTGGTGGCGGAGGTGGTGATGGGTCCAGTCCGGCCAGCATTACTGCCGCGCCGACCTGGGTTCAAGGTAGTTTCGCCGCTTCGTCTACTTACGCGGCGCAGTGCGTAGCGCCGCGCACCGGCATCAATCCCCGTACGGGTGCTGCCTATGTAGACAAGCGGGGCTCAGTGACGTTGGAGAATTTCTGGCTGCGCTCCTGGACGCATGAGCTATATCTTTGGTATCGCGAAGTGGTGGATCGCAATCCTGCTGCTTACAACACGGCTTCGGCCTACTTCGCCACGCAGATGACCACGGCGATGACAAACTCGGGGAAGCCCAAGGATGAGTTTCACTTTACTTACTCGACTGCCGATTGGATTGCGTTGTCGCAATCAGGGGTTGAAGCTGGATATGGCGTGGAGTGGGCATTTATTGCCAACACGCCACCGCGGGTGCTCAAAGTGGCCTATACCGAGCCCAATTCGCCGGCCAGTAATGTGGCGCTGCCACGTGGCGCCAAGGTATTGGCGATTGACGGTGTCAGCATCGATTCCAATACCAACAGCGGCGTAGATACATTGAATGCAGGGTTGTCGCCGGACCTGGGTGAAGCCCACAGTTTCCTGATTCAAGAAATAAACGGATCGCAACGCACCGTGGTCATGACGGCCGCCGCGGTGACCACCACGCCGGTGCAAAATGTTAGGACCATCGCGTCGGCATCCGGCGCGGTGGGTTACATGCTGTTCAATAGCCATCTGGCGACCTCTGAACAACAACTCATCAATGCGTTTACCCAGTTGCAGCAAGCCAATGTCACCGACTTGGTGTTGGACCTGCGTTACAACGGCGGCGGTTATCTCGACATTGCCAGCGAAGTGGCCTACATGATTGCCGGCGCCAGCGCCACCACAGGCCAAGTGTTCGAACGTTCCTTGTTTAACGATCAATATCCCGCGACGCTGAATCCGGTGACGAAGGGCAGCAATACGCCGATACCGTTTTACAGCACCGCGGTGGGCTTCTCGGCCACCGCGGGCACTGCGTTGCCCACCTTGAATTTGTCGCGAGTGTTTGTGTTGACTGGTTCCGGTACCTGTTCGGCCAGCGAGGCGATTATCAATGGTCTGCGGGGTGTGGGCATGATGGTCATTCAGATTGGCAACACTACCTGTGGTAAGCCCTATGGTTTTTATGCCCAGGACAATTGCGGCACGACTTATTTCAGCATCCAGCTCCAGGGTGTGAACAATTCAAGCTTCGGCGACTACGCCGATGGCTTCTCGCCGACTTACCGCAGCAATGGCGCGGGTGTGCAGTTACCGGGCTGTACGGTAGCAGACGATTTCACTCACGCATTGGGTGACCCTGCTGAAAATCGCTTGGCTGCCGCCTTGTTTTATCGCACCAATGGTTCCTGTTCGCCCAGCATCAGTGTGGCTGAACCATTGCAGATGCGAGCTCAAGCTGCATCGGAGGGTGAGCCGCTGACGCTGCCGAGCAAACCGTGGCGCGAAAATCGTATTCTCGGTACGCCGGGCAATCCATGAAAGTCCTGCTCCCGTTTGTCAGCTCGACCGGCGGGTCCATCCGGCTGACGGTCTTGAAAAGGCCTTCCAGACCGAAGGCTTGCCGCGGCAAATAGTTTTGGCTGCACCGAGATGCCGGTGTTCCAGCGGAAAATACAGCGACAGCTTGGCAGCCGTCGTATTTGCCGCTACAAAGCTACTAATTAAGTTCAAGAAGCTGGCATGCCTAATCATCGCGCGCTGATCGTCGACGACTCCCGGTCCGCCCGGCACATCCTGGGCCGGATGTTGGAAGGTTTTGGTTTGGAAGTGGATGCGGTGGAGTCGGCCGAGCTGGCCTTGACCTACCTGCAAACCGCACGTCCGGACGTGATCTTTATGGATCATCTGATGCCGGGTATGGATGGCTTTGCGGCGGTGCGCGTCATCAAGGCCAATCCGGATACCGCCACTATTCCGGTGTTGATGTACACCTCCCAAGAGGGCGACATGTATCTCAGTCAGGCGCGTGCGCTGGGCGCCATGGGCGTGTTGCCCAAGACGCTGAAGAGTTCCGACGTTGCCGAGGTATTGCAGCACCTAAATCTACCCAAGCTCACTGCGGCTGATGCCGCACGCGCCGCTAGCACACCGCGGACTACAGCCGTCGCTGCACCTGCCACACCTGAGCGTGAGGCGCGTCAGCTCGGCCCGCCAGTCGAGGTGCTCGACACGCCAGCCGACGCTCAGGTTGAAACGCCGGCGATTCCGATATCGATGTCGCCCGGGTCCATCCCACAGCTTGCGCACCGCATTGCTGCCGAAGTGCAGGCAGAGATGACACGCACCTATCCTCCGCAAGCTGCGGCACAGCGAATCTGGCGCACATGGGCATGGGTAGCCACGGTGTTGGTGGTGTTGCTGGGTGTGGTGATCTATCAACAGCACCAGATACAGCAGCAATTGCTGCTGTTGCACACCGTGCAACAGCCATCAAACGCAGCAGCGAAACCAGCGGTGCAGACCATTCTCGCGCCGCCACCAACAGATGCCAGAGCGCCGGCTACGACGCCTGAACCACCCGCGGCATCGCCCGGTACTCGCCTCGCGGTCGAAGAGGTTGCTTACGGCGAAGTGCCGCTGGCCGGCGTGCGTCTGGAGCGCTTGCGCAGCGTGATCGAGCAACTGCGTAGCCAACAGGCCAAGGGCGTACTGCGCGTTGAAGTGTTCCTGGGCGATTTTTGCTTGGTAGGCAGCGCGGCCACCGGCTATGAACTCGCGGCCGACGACCTGTTGGCCAGTCGCTGCGATTTGACGAGTAACCCGTTCGGCGATGCGCTCACTATGCAGCAACGGCAATCGGTGGCGTTCGCCAACTTGGTGGCCAGCGTCAACAGTAATACGCACAGCGGCATCAAAGTGCAGTTAGCCGATGGTGCGCACAAAACGTTGGCTCCGTATCCCACGCCCAACGCGACGCTAACTGCGGCGACGTGGAATCGCATTGCCGAGCGCAATCAGCGTGTCGAATTTACCCTGCTGGCTGCTCCTTGAAGATGGTCCCTTAACGATGGTTGTGACTGCCTCAGTCCAAGCGCACGAGGCCGCGTTCGAACCGCCGCTCGGCCTGCGCAATGCGCATGTGCAATCCACCTTGCTCAGCCTATCGGCCTGGCGCATTCCGGTGCTGCGACAAGCGCGGATACTGCGCGCGGTCGCCGAGCCGGTGGTGCTTGATTGCGGTGAGGGTGTGCGCCTCAGCGGGCTATGTTCGCTACAACCCGTGACGGGTGGCCCATGGGTTGTGTTGCTGCATGGCTGGCTGGGCGATGCCGAATCCAGTTACGTGTTATCGCTCGGCGCGTCGTTGTATGCACAGGGCTACAACATATTTCGACTGAATCTACGCGACCACGGCGGCAGCGAGCAGCTTAATCCCGGTTTGTTTCATTCCTGTTTGCTTGATGAAGTGGTGGGTGCGGTGCGGGCGATTCAACAGCGCTACAGCAGCGCTGATTTATCGCTGGCGGGATTTTCTTTGGGCGGCAATTTTGCTTTGCGAGTGGCGGCGCGCGCTGCCGATGCTGGCATTCACTTGCGGCAGGTTGTGGCGATTTGTCCGGCGCTCAATCCACACTCCAGCGATGCCGCATTAGCGGCGGGGCCGGCGTTCTACCGCAACTACTTTCTAACCAAGTGGAAACACGTGCTGAAGATCAAACAAGGGCACTTTCCCGAACGCTACGATTTTGCCGCGTTGCTGGGCAGTCATAGCATCACCGAATTGACCGATATATTGGTGCAACGCCATGCTGGCTTCGCCGGTGTGCGTGACTACTACGACGGCTATTCACTACTCGGCGATACCTTGCGGCACTTGCAAGTACCCAGTCATGTCTTGCTTGCCCAAGATGATCCGATCGTGCCGGCGCGTGATGCGCTGCATTTGCCAGCCAATCCGCATTTGAATGTGACGGTCAGTCGCTTCGGCGGTCACTGCGGTTTCATTGCCAGCTGGAGTGGCGAACGCTGGGTCAATCGGTGGGTAGCGAGCCGTTTGGCTTTGACGTAGGCGCGGGCCGTGCTTTGACTCCGCTCAGCACAGGTGCCCGGATGATTTAGATTCGCGGGCATAGCCCGCTCCTGCAATTCAAGCAATCTGCTCCTTAAGTTGCGAGCTTTCCCAGTGTTGCAGCCAGCGCTCGAAATCAGCGACTGGCATCGGCCGCGCCAGCAAGTAGCCTTGTACTTCTTGACAATGATTGGCCGCCAGAAAGTTCAGTTGCGATTCCTGCTCCACGCCTTCGGCGACACACCTCAGCCCCAAGGCATGCGCCATGTACAAAATGGCGTTGACCAACGAGCTGCCGCTGTGACTGACGCCGATATCCGCGATAAAGCTGCGATCGATCTTCAGCACATCCAAGGGTAGTTTGCGTAGATAACTCAATGAAGAGAATCCAGTGCCGAAGTCATCCAGCGAAACCAGCAGACCCCGGTCGCGGACCGCATTCAAGGTGTTGATAACCAACTCCGCATTCGACATCAACGCGCTTTCGGTGATCTCCATTTCGAGGTTCTCGTAATGCGCTCGCTCGCGATGCACAGCTTGATCGATCTCATCAATCAGATTCGCCGTGGCGAATTGCAGCGGCGAGGTGTTGAAGGAGAGGCGGAACTCGTTGCCGAATAGTCGCCGCCACTGTGCCGCCTGGCGCGCCACCATGTTGATCACCAAATTGCCCAGTGGTGCAATCAAGCCGATTTCCTCCACCAAGGGAATGAATTCGCCCGGCATAACCATACCGCGCGTCGGATGGTGCCAACGTACCAATGCTTCCGCGCCGGCGACTCGGTTGTCGCTCAGACGCAGACGCGGCTGATAGTGCAATTCGAATTGTTGAGTATCGATGGCGTGACGCAGCGCTGCTTCCAACGACAGGCGTTGGCGCGCGCGCGTGCTGATTTCGGCTGCGAAAAACTGGCAGGAGCCTTTTTTCTTATCGGTGTGCATGAGAGCAGTAAATGCATTGTCGATGAGCTGTTCAGCGCTGCTGCCATCGTCCGGATACAAACTCACACCCACTGAGGCGCTAAGCTGCAATTCGGTGTCACCCATCGCGACTGGACTTGCCAGCGCGCGCTGCAGACGTTTGGCGATGCTGATGGCGGCTTCGCTCAACTGCAGATTGCTGACCACGCACAAAAACTTATCGCCTTCCACGCGCGCCACCACGCACTCTCCTTCGCCGGGACTCACGCCCAGCGACGCGTGATCCGAACCACGGATCTGGCCGCGCAGTCGGTCGCCCATGGTTTTCAGCACGGCATCGCTGACATGCTGGCCAAACGAACCGGCGACGCGATTGAAGTCATCCAGCCACAAGGCAAATACGGCAACATGTTCTTGACTGCCGGCGCACTTTTCGATGGCTTGTTGCAGGGTACGGGTGGCCAATTCGCGATTTGGCAGCGCGGTTAGTGGGTCGTGAAACGCCAGGAAGCGAATGCGATCTTCCTGCGCCCGCGTTTCGGTGACGTCTTGAACGGTACTGCGAATGATCCACGTGTTGTTGTCCAAGACGATTTCGCCCTGGTGACGCAGCACACGTTGCACGCCGCGTTTGCCGATGGCGCGGTGTTCGAGTCGAAAGTTGCTGCGATTCGCCACGGCGCGTTGCATGGTCGCTTGCATCAGCGGCAAATCGTCCGGATGGGTTTGATCGCACAAGGTTTGCCAGGACAGTTCCTGCGCAGCATCAACACTCAACAACTGACGCACCACCGGCGACACGGCAATGGTGCGCCCGTCCAGAGTGCGTTCCCAATGGCCGAGCATGGCCAGACGCTGCGCATACGACAGGCGTTGTTCGCTTAGGCGCAGCGCATCTTGCATTTGTTGGGCGCGCAACAGAAAGCGCACGCGTTCCAGCAATAGAGTTGGATTGGGGCGCTTAATAGTGAAGTCATTGGCGCCGGCTTGATAGGCGTGTTGGATCGAGTCATGGTCGTCCTGGTCGGTCATGAACAGGATCTGCACGCGTTCGCCGCCCGGCATGACGCGCACCATGGCGCACAGCTCGAAGCCATTGAGGTTCGGCATGTTGACGTCGGTCACGATGCAATCGACATGATGGCTGGCGAAGTGCTCCAGCGCATCGGCGCCGTCAGCCACCGACAACACTTCATAGCCGGCATCGCTCAACACGCTGCCGATCAGCAGCCGGACGGTGGCGTCGTCATCAACGAGCAGCACACATCCGCAACTATCCTGGCGTTTGAGCGAGCTGGTCATGGTGGTGTGTGCTCGACGATTTCGGACAGCAACAGGGCATAGCGTTCTTGCAGCGTCGTGCACAGCGCTGCGCAGTCCTGCATATCGTGCGCCATAGCCTTGGCTTCCAACTGCGCGCACAGCTGGCCGATGTGCGTAGCGCCGACGTTGAAGCTGGCCGACTTAAGTGTGTGGGCGGTGATGCGCAGGGCGGCGTGGTCGCTGCGCGCGGCGGCCTGACATAGGACCGCAATTTGCGTGGTTGCTTGGTCGCGATACGTGCGCAGCAGCTGCGGCAGCAGCGCGCCGTTACGCAAACCGCGCAGCAAGGCAATTTGCTGCGGGTCGAGCTGAGACTCGGTGCTGGCAGCGGCGGGTTGCGAGGGCATCATGCTCCCAGCTCCGGTTGCGTGTCGTCGCCGGACGGGGTGTAGCGGGGGCACCATTTGGCGAGAATTTCGGCCAACTCGTGCAGTTGGAACGGTTTACTTAGGTAGTCGTCCATGCCACACGCCAGGCATTGTTCGCGATCGCCCACCATGGCGTTAGCGGTCAACGCGATAATCGGCACATGCCGGTCTTGGTCGCGTTCAAAACTCCGGATGCGCCGCGTCGCTTCGTAACCGTCCATTTCGGGCATCTGGCAATCCATCAGCACCAAATCGAAATGGTGCGGCTGGGTCAGTGTGGCCACCGCCAGCAGACCGTTATCGACCATGGAGCAGACGCAGTTGAATACTTCCAAGAATGCGGCAGCGACTTCTTGATTGATCGGGTTGTCGTCCACCAACAGCACTTCCAGTGTTTGCTTGCCGGCAGGCTCGGCGGGGCGCTTACTCAGGGCCGCAAAGGCGCCAGTCGCAACATGTGTCTCCGGTTGTAAATTGCGCCGCAGCGTGAGCGTGAACCAGAAGCACGAGCCCTTGCCGTAGTCGCTGCGCACGCCACACTCGCCACCCATCAAGTTACACAGTCGGCGCACGATGGCCAGGCCGAGGCCAGTGCCGCCGAATTTGCGTGTGGTGGAGCTGTCCGCCTGGGTGAACGAGTTGAACAGGCGCGGGATGGCGTCGGGTTTGATCCCCAGGCCAGTGTCTTCGATCTCGAAGTACAGCTTGACGCTGTCGGCCATTAGCTCGCGCACTTGTACCCGTAAGACAATGTGACCGTGTTCGGTGAACTTGATGGCATTGCCCACTAGATTGTTGACGATTTGCATCAGGCGCGTCGGGTCGCCAACCACCAGATGCGGTAGATCGGCGGCGTATTCGGTGCGCAGCTCCAGTCCCTTTTTGTGCGACTGCGGCAGCAGTAGGTCTAGCGACTGCTGGGTCGCCTTGCACAACTCAAAGGGGACCGCTTCCAGCTGTAGTTGTCCGGCTTCGATCTTGGAGAAATCCAGAATATCGTTGAGGATGCTCAGCAGCGCCAGCGCCGAGCGGCGGATGGTGTCGGTGAACTTGCGCTGCATGCTGTTCAGCTCGGTGTTGAGCAGCAGCTCGGTCATGCCGATGACGCCGTTCATGGGCGTGCGCAGTTCGTGGCTCATGGCGGCGAGAAAGGCCGATTTCGCGCGGTTGGCGGCTTGCGCCGCTTGGTTCGAACGCAGCAACTCGCGGTTGGTTTCCTCCAGGGTGTGCATAGCATGGTGTAAGGCCGCGGTGCGCTCATTGACCTTGCTTTCCAAGGCGGTCGCCGCTTGGATCAAAGTGAAGGAATTACCCTGCCGGTCCGTGTCGCGCTCGACGCGATCCATCAGCGACTCGTTAATGTGCGTCAATCGTTCGTTGGCTTGTTCCAGCTTGGCGCAGCGCGTCCTGAGCGCGGCTAGCTCGTTCTCTGGATGGAGCGTTGGCGATGACGATTCGCTCGTCATCGGGGCCGCCCGCCAATAGCGATGCCGGTGAAGGTCTGATTCACGTGCATGGCGTTGAACTGTTCGCCGTAGGTGGCGAAGCCAATGACGTTGTTGGCGCTGAAAATGGCGCCGATTTCGTCTTTGATCCCAGAGCGTTCGGTTTCCAGTCGCCGCAGGATGCAGTCGCAACCCAGCACCAACAGCGGTTCGCCCAGTGTCGAACGTACTTGATCGAAAGCTTCTTGCAGGTTTTTGACCATGTCCACGCCTTGCGCGATGGTCAGCACAATGCCTTCATCGATGGCGCACAGGAAAGTCAGGCTGGAGTCGTCGTTCACCTTGGCGATGGAACGCACGAAGTCCTGGCCACCAACTCGCACTACCATCGGGTGTGTGGCAAACACCAGTGGCGACAAATCGGAGATGGGCACGCTCACCAACCGTGCAAATTCGCCGGCTGCTGGCAGGCCGTTGATTTCGTATACGACGCGCCGCGCCGGATCGGCCTTGGTGACCACCATGCGTGTCGACGACTTGACGAAGTGTTGCGTGCGAAACGCCATAAATGGCAGGTCGCTGCGCACTACGCTCAGTAAAGCCAGACTCTGCTGGAAGCGTCCGTTATGGTAGAGATGCGTGGCGCCGAAGCGCGTGCCGTCGGCGGCCGATCCGCCAATCAATTCAATTCCGAGCAGGTGCTGATGAACACAGCTCACCACTTGCTCTTCCTGCATGGCTAGGCCATCGATTAGCAGAAAGGCGAAGGTGTCGGTGGCGCTGGCAGGCAAGCCGTCGCGCCTGCCGAGCTGTTTGAGCAGGTTGGTGACTGCCACGCCATTGGCGTCGCTGTTGAATCCCTCCAGGTTGATGGCTTGGATGGCGACATCCATGGTTGGCGATGCCAAGCTGACGCCAGTCAATGATCCAACCAAGTACCCTTGCGGGGTGATTTCACCGGCCGTGGTGCAGCCGATCAGATTGATGTCGCCAAACCGCTTGTGTAATTCGGTGGCCAGCGCCGGTAGATCGGCATCCGCGGAGCAGTAGAACACGGCCAGCTTGATATCCGGTTGATACAGCGCGGCATACAAGTCTTGTGCGGCTTGTGCTGGGTCGCGCGCCTGCGAAGTGCCCTTGCGGATCGATAGCGAAGACGACATTGCACTCTCTTAAAAACTTAGATTGTTGTTGTCCATGCCGATGGGCATGCCAAAGTTCGGCATGGCGGCTTTTACGGTATCGGGCCGTGGTCTACAGGCTGAAGTGAGGCGTTGCCTTAACAGGCTTGGCGCGACAACTGCGTCACAGTTTGCCTTGGACTGCCTCCCTTGATCGAGATCGTGAACAGGCTCTTAGCCTGTCGGGGATGGCTGTAGTGCAGCCATTTGTTCGCGCCAAAGCGATTGCCGAGCGTGCAGCGCGGCATTGTGTTGCGGGATGAAGGGGGTGGTTTGACTGTCGCGTAGCCAGGCTTGCGGCCGGTTTGCCACTAAATACGCCAGACCCTTGGCGGTAAGTTCGCGTTCGCCTAAACGCATTACTGGCAGTCCGCACAACGAGGCCAGGCAGTCGCATAGGTAGGTACAGGCGCTGAGTCCGCCGCCAGCGACGATATGCGTTAGCGTCGGTAGCTGCCGGCGCATCAACTCGATGTTGGCGGCGAGCAGAAACGCGATGCTTTCCACTACGGCCGCGAGCTGCGTGATGTCGTTGTCGTGGCACGGGTGTTCGGTGGAAGCAGCAATGAATTGCGATGTCACCTGCGGCAACCAATAGGGTGAACCGACACCGCCAATGCCATTGATGAAGATGGGTACCGGCAAGTGCGCTAGTTGCGCACGATGCAATGCCTGGGTGGCGCGCTGTACATCCAGCGCGTTGCGTTCGGCTAGCCATTGCAACGCGCTGGCGGCGCCATTCACCGTGCCTTCCAAAGCAAACGTCGATTGCTGGGCATCCGAGTACAACACGCTACGCAGCAAGGGCGCGGCATGTTCAACATCGTGGCTCAGCAAGGCCAACGCAAACGCACCGGTGCCGAGATTGAGATAAACGTTGTGTGTATTCAGCGGTCCGTTGGCAAACGGCACCGCCGCTTGATCGCCGGTGCACACCCGCAGGGGTATCTGCCGCGGGCCGAATTGCAGATGACCATACTCGTGAATAGTGGCGACGTTGCGCGGCAAGCCATCAAGCGGCACCCCGAACCACGTCAGCAATTGAGGTGACCAATCGCCACTCGCTGGCGACCACAGTTGGGTGCGCGACGCATTGGCGGGGTCGACCACGTGCGGCCGCTCCACCAACAACGTCTGCAATAAATAACTGGACAGCGGGCCCATGTGCAGTTGTGCTTGTTGCTGCGCCGCTTGTACGGCGGGCAACTGTTCTAAGCACCAACGCAATTTGCTGGCGCCGTAATGCGGTGATAACACCAAGCCGGTGAGCCGTTGAATCTCGTCACGATGTGGCTGTAGTTGTTCAACCAATGCGGCATTGCGCCGGTCCTGCCAGGACAATACCGGCGACAGCGGCTTACCCGACTGTGCGTGCCAACATACGATGCTGGAGCGTTGCGTAGCCAAACCAGCCGCTTGTACGCGATCGACATCCGCGCCCAGCGCTTCCGCTACATCATCGATGACGGTGCGCAGCGACTGCACAATGTCCAGCGGTTCGTGTTCAACTCGCTCCGCATCCATGCGCCGCGTGTCAATCGGAGCGAACGCATGCGCGACTTGACGACCGGCGCTGTCGAACACGATGGCGCGGCTGGCGTGACCACCTTGATCGAGCGTCAGCCACAACGGCGCATGTTCAACCTGCGCGATCGGACCCAATTCGGTCGCTAAATCGCGCAGGCCTTCGGTCAGCGCCTGTAAGTCGTCGGTTAGCATCTTATTCAGACAACACGGTATTCGGACGGCTGATGCGTCGGACGACACATCATTCGGGTAGCAAGCGAATGCTGCGAGTATCGGCGCGCAGTTTGCGCTCCGGCAATGAGGCCGCCACGTATTGCATTACCTTTTCGGCAGTGGCGCGCCAGCCAGTGAGTTTGCCACCGAAGATCGACAGTAAACGCGGCCGCTGTTGCCGGTCCAAATCAAACACCGTCTCGCGCGGACGATGGAAGGCGTGACCCGAACCGGTGGGCAATACGCGTAGCCCGGCGAAACTACGCACGATGCTGCTGCGTTGATAGGCAGGAAAATAATGCTTCAAGGTTTGCAGCAAGTAGTTGATCTCGGCTTGCAGCGGCCGCACTTCGGCCGGATCGCCGCGATAACGTGTCTCGGTGGTGCCGATTAGGGTCCGTCCGTACCAGGGCATGACAAAGATGGCGCGGCCATCGCGCGGACTTTCCACATAGTAAATGCCGCGCGTGAGGTGCCCCGGCAGAATTAAGTGCGTGCCTTGCACTAATTCGATCAAGCGCGCCGGTTGCGTCGGGGTAATCAATCCCAGCGTGTGATTCACCCAGGGGCCGCTGGCGTTAATCAACACGCGTGCTTGCGCACTGCGGCTCTGACCGTTTTCCACATACGTGGCAGTGACGCCTTCGGCATGCAGCTCGGCATGCGTTAGCTTGGCTGGCGCACACACTTCAGCGCCGAGTTGCTGTGCCGAGCGCAACACCGCACGCGTCAGTAACGCATCGTCGGTTTGCGCATCGTGATAACGAAACACGCTGTGCAACCCGTGGGTATTCAACCCATCCAGTTCATCCCACTCGCGGCGCGCGATGCTGCCGAAACGACAGCCGCGTTGAAAGCCGCCGAGCAACGCATACAGACTTAGGCCCACACGAATCTGCCAGGGCTGGCGCCGCGTTTGCTGGTACAGCGGAATATAAAACGGTTTGAGCTGCACCAGTTCCGGCGCGTTCTTCAGCATCAGCGCGCGTTCTTGCAGGCTTTCATGCACCAGGCGCAACTGGCCGCTTTCCAAATAACGCAAGCCACCGTGAATCAATTTGCTGGAGCGACTGGAAGTGCCAAATGCCGGATGTTGTTGTTCCAATACCAGCACGCGTTGATGCGCCGCTGCCGCCGCCTGCGCCACGCCCGCGCCATGAATGCCCGCGCCCACCACGATGAGATCGTATTGACTCATGTGGCGTGGCTAACCCGGCACCACCGGCCGCAAGCTGCGCAACTCGCGCAGCATACGCCGCACCTGCATGGTCTCGATCAAGTGTGCGCCGCGCGTCACCAGTTGCGCGGCGCGCGCCCGGTCGGTGACTTCGTAAATCGCCCATTGCCAGGGGCCGCGCCACAGCCGCGAATCATCGGTCGGCAGTTTCGCTTCATCGCAAAACAAATAGTTCGGCAACGTCGCCTCGGCTTTGATCGCCGACAGGATGCTGTACTCGGACAGCACCCAGCCGACCGCCAGGCGAGTGTTTTGTTTGGTGTAATTGATGACCGGCAAGTCGAAGGAAATCAATACCACTTGGCTGGCTATCGGCCGCAGCACTTCGCTCACTTGGTGCACCATCACTTCAGTGCCGAACTTGCGCAGCGACGCGCGTTTTAATTCCACAAACACCGTGGCTTTCGGGAAGTTGGTGAGCAGTTCCACCACTTGCGCCAGCGAGGGAATGCACACATCGGTATAGCGATCACCGAAGCGTTCCGCCTCGCCCACCGGTATTTCGCTCAACTCGTTCCAGTGCATCTGCAACGCGTCGCGATCCAGACCGGCACAGCGCTTGAGGTTGGCATCGTGCATCACCACCGGCACCAAGTCGGCGCTCAACTGCACATCGAACTCGACATGGGTAATGCCCAGCTCCAGCGCCGAGCGCAGTGCCGGCAACGTGTTTTCCGGAAACTCGTAGGCATTGCCGCGATGGGCAACCAGTTGTGGAATGGATTCGGTGATGGCAGACATCCTTAGGCTCGGAAGAATAACTAATAACCCAGGGCGCAGCATCATATGAGATACCGCTGCCCACGGTAAGGCTTGTTGCCAACCTCGAGACATTGTTCAGATGTTGCTGTTTGCGCCTCGACTCCGCACTATCGCACCTATATTGTTAAAGTCTTTAAGCTCCACGCGAGTGAACATCTCAATATGATCAACTACGATGCGCCCGACACCAAAACCGCCGTTGAAGCCCGGGCCGATGCGCAGAAAATCGCCTTCGGTCCGATCGTGTTTCAGGCCACCGTCACCATGCGCCGGCTGGGTATTCTGGAAAAGTTGTACCACCATCGCGAGGGGGGCATCACCGCCGGGGAGATTGCGAGTGCCTTGTCGTTGCCGGAATACGGCGTCAAGGTGCTGCTGGAAGTTGGCCTCAGTTCCGGAACCGTACGGTTGGTTGATGAGCGTTACACACTCACCAAGACCGGCACTTTCCTGCTCAAGGACAAGCTGACCACGGTCAATCTGAATTTCGTCGCCGACGTCTGTTACGACGGCATGCGTCATCTCACCGCTGCCATCGTCGAGCAGAAGCCCAAGGGGCTACAGGTGTTCGGCGAGTGGGACACCATTTACGAAGGTCTGTCGCAATTGCCGGAACCGGTGCAGGCAAGCTGGTTCGCATTCGATCACTTCTATTCCGACGTGGCATTTCCCGAGGTATTGCGCCTGGTGTTTGAACGCCCGGTGGCGCGGCTGTTGGACATCGGCGGCAACACGGGACGCTGGGCGTTGCAGTGCGTGCGGCACGATCCCGACGTACAAGTCACCATCCTCGATCTACCGGGCCAGCTCGACAAGGCGCGGCGCAACCTCGAGGCCGCGGGCGTGTCACAACGCGTGCATTGCAAACCGATCAACCTGCTCAGCGACGACGAACCCTGGCCACAGGGTGTCGATGCCGTGTGGATGAGCCAATTTCTGGATTGTTTTTCAGCCGCGCAGATCGTCAGTCTGCTGCGCCGCGGCCGCGCCGCGCTACGCGACGACGGCTCGCTGTTTATTCTGGAAACCTACTGGGATCGACAGCGTTTCGAAGCCGCTGCGTTCAGCCTGCACAACACCTCGCTGTACTTCACCTGCCTGGCCAACGGCAACAGCAAGATGTATCACAGTGGCGAAATGAAACAATGCGTGACCGACGCCGGTTTGCGCGTGGTACGGGAGATCGACGACATCGGCATCGGCCACACGTTGCTGGAGTGCCGACGGTAGTGTCTCAGTCAGA
>JANMSB010000409.1:0-2845 GCA_031388915.1 Pseudomonadota bacterium
GATTGCCAGTCGGCGCAAGTTCCGCAAGTTCGGGTCGCAATCGACCCTGGTTATCGAACAGTTCCTCCGGGCGATAACTCTTTAGCCAGCTTTCAATCTGCTCAAGGTGTTCGGGAAATTTGGCGGGATCAGAAAGCGGCACTTGATGCGAGCGAAAGGTATCTTCATTCGGTCGACCATCGACCGTTTTGGGCCCTGTCCAGCCTTTCGGCGATTTGAGAATGATCATCGGCCAGCGCGGCCGCACAGGTGTTTTGCCAATTAGTGCGTCATGTTTAATCTGTTTTATCTGCGCGATCACCGTGTCGAGTGTGGACGCCATGGCCTCGTGCATTAATTCAGGTTCGTGTCCTTCGACAAAGTACGGCGTCCAACCGTAACCTCGAAATAGCTGCTCCAGCTCCTCGTGGTCCATGCGTGCAAAGACGGTTGGGCTCGCAATCTTGTAGCCGTTCATATGCAGGATAGGGAGTACCGCTCCGTCCTCACTCGGATTGAGAAATTTGTTGGAATGCCACGCCGTTGCCAGCGGGCCGGTTTCCGCTTCGCCATCGCCGATAACGCAAGCCACAATTAAATTTTGGTTGTCGAATGCCGCGCCAAACGCGTGACTCAGCGAGTAGCCGAGTTCGCCGCCCTCGTGAATCGACCCGGGACACTCCGGCGAGGCGTGGCTTGGAATTCCGCCGGGAAAAGAAAACTGCGTAAAAAGTTTTTTCAGACCCGCTTCGTCCTGGCTAATCTGCGGATAGATCTCGCTGTACGTTCCTTCGAGATACGTGTTGCTCACCACTGCCGGCCCACCGTGTCCTGGCCCTGAGAGGTAAATCATGTCGAGATCGTATTGTTTGATGATTCGATTTAGGTGCACGTAGATGAAGTTCTGACCTGGTGTCGTGCCCCAATGCCCCAGCAACATACGTTTTATGTCTTCGAGCCGCAGGGGTTCTTTCAGGAGCGGATTGTTTCGAAGATAGATCTGTCCGACGGACAAATAATTGGCGGCGCGCCAGTACGCGTCCATTTTGTGGAGTAGGCCCGGAGCGAGGGATGCCGTGTTCATGTTTGCAGTTGAATCTCTTGTGGAGGGTGTCGCTGTATCTGCCGTACAAATTTCACCGCCTCCAGAACCAACAGTGGGATAGCGCCAATAGCGAGCAGCAAAAAACAATCGGCAAGCGGCATGGAAGATGTCTTCAGGAGTCCGCTCAACATGGCGCTGTTCTGACTCCACACTTGCAAGCCGAAAGAGATGACGACGACGATGACGAGGCTAACGTTGGTTGCTAAAGAGATGCGCCACACGGGTTTTGTTTCGCTGCGCGCGCCGAACGATCGAAGGAGTTCGGCAAATACCAGCACGGCGAAGGCGTAAGTGCGCGCCATTTCTGTGGTACCTATCTGCAACACATAGTAGTAAACCGAGAACGCGACGCCCGCCGTGAGGCACCCCGTGAAGAACATCGTGTACAGAAAATGGCGATCAGTGATGCTTTCCAAGCGGTGACGGGGACGGCGCTTCATCACATCGGAGTCGACGGGGTCGGTGGCTAAGCACAGCGCGGGTAATCCATCGGTGACCAAGTTAATCCAAAGCAGATGGATGGGCAACAGCGGTGACGGCAAACCCACGACGACACACAGCGTCATCAGTGTAAGTTCACCCGTGTTGCCTGCGAGCAGGTATTGAAGTGCTTTGCGAATGTTGTCGTAAATGCCGCGACCCGCTTCGACTGCAACGACGATGGTGGCGAAGTTGTCATCTGTAATGATCATATCGGCCGCTTGCTTGGTAACTTCGGTTCCCGACTTACCCATAGCGATGCCGATGTCCGCGCCCTTGATGGCGGGCGCATCGTTTACGCCATCGCCAGTCATCGCCACCACGGCATCATTGGCCTTTAGAGCGCGAACAATGCGCAGCTTGTGCGCGGCGCTCACGCGAGCGTAAACAGCGATATCGTTCACGCGTTGTTGCAAGTCTTCGTCGGCGATCTTGTCTAGATCTGCTCCCGTGATCGCAGCATTGCCTGATGCGATACCCAACTCATGTGCAATAGCAGCCGCAGTGTGCGGATGATCGCCGGTAATCATCACTACGCGAATGCCGGCGGCACGACACTTGGCAATAGCGTCCCGTGCTTCCGGCCGGGGCGGATCATACATTCCCGTTAACCCGACGAACACCAACTCACGCTCAACAGACTCTGCGGTGAATGCGGAGAAGCCGCTTTCCAAATCGCGATACGCTGCGCCGAGAACGCGAAGCGCTTGCTTTGCCATGGCGGAGATCTGCGCGTGGATGTGGTCGCGATCCTCTGTCGTTAGCGGACGGATGCCATCGCGGGTGTAAATGCTGGAGCAGTGTTGCAACAACGCATCCGGTGCGCCGTTGGTGAACGCGCGTAGCCTGCCATCCGGCATCTTGCGAATCACCGTGCTGCGTTTGCGATCAGAATCGAAAGGGATTTCGTGCTGCTTTGGTAGTTGGCTCTCTATCAGCTGCCGATCGGCGCCGGCTTTCCCTCCGGCCACCAACATTGCACCCTCCGTGGGATCGCCGATGGATTTCCAAACACCCTCTTCGCGCACTATATGCGCGTTGTTACAACCGAGCAGAACGGTCGCGAGTTCCAGCAGCGGTGCGGTATGCGATGCTTCTGTCTTCTTGCCTTCGAAATGCACTTCGCCGGTCGGCGCATAACCTTCACCCGTCACTTCGTAGTGCTGATCCGCAACGTACAGCGCGCGCGCCGTCATTTCGCCAACGGTGAGCGTGCCCGTCTTGTCGGTGCAGATCACATTGGTTGAGCCGAGTGTTTCAACCGCAGCGAGTTTGCGTACC
>JANMSB010000459.1:0-1967 GCA_031388915.1 Pseudomonadota bacterium
TAAACCAGCGACGATGACGTAAGGCAAGTTGCAGCGAATCCAAATCGTTTTCAAAGCTGATCAGTCGCAATGGCCTGCCGCGTTCAGAAGGTTGCAGCGCTTCGCAGGCTTGAATGGTCGCCATGGCATTCGCGGCAGCACCCAAGCCTACATCCCATACCACTAACGGCTCGCCGCTCCCCTGCAATCGTTGCGTCAGCCGCGATTGCTCCACATATAAAGAGCGCGCTTCCTCCGCTGGATCGTTGACCGAATGCATGACTTCGCCAGACGCCCTATCGCGAATACGGCCGATCTCGTCGCGCACCACCACTTCATAGCGGCCTAGTTGCAGGTTCTCAATCTTTTCTTGCTTCTCGCGTTCCACTCGCGCGTAGCGAATCGACTGAACACCATAGGAATCGCGGGCATCCAGTACTGCACGTTGCGCGCGATAAAAGTCGCCCCACGTGCCGGCCAGGATGTGTTCGCGCATCGCCCGCGTTAGCTGCATGTAAAAGTGGATATTGTGTAACCCCAGCAGTTGCCAGCTCTGGCTTTCATGAACGCGATTGAGGTGATAGAGATAAGCGACCGAATAAGTTTTGCAGGTGTAGCAGTTGCATGTGGCATCTAACGGCTCTGCTACATCGCGATAACGCGCGCGGCGCAAATCCACGCGGCCTTTGCTGGTAAAAGCTAACCCTTGTTGCGCGAGTGATGTCGGTAGAATGCAATCGAACATATCGACGCCGCGATGCACGGCTTCCAGCAAATCGAGTGGCGTGCCAACACCCATCAAATAACGTGGCCGATCTTGCGGCAGCAGTTCGGTCACCAGCGCCGTGCAGTCTTCGCGTTCGTTGGCGTTCTCACCCACCGCCAACCCGCCGATGGCAAAGCCGTCAAACGGAAGCTGCGTGATTGCTCGCGCGCTTGCCCTGCGCAGGTCGTGGTAGCAGGCGCCTTGCACAATCCCAAATAGAGCTTGAGTACTATCGCCCCGGGCATCAAGACTACGTTGTGCCCAGCGATGCGTCAGTTCCATCGCCGCTCTGGCTATGTCCCGCTCAACAGTCGACGGCACGCATTGATCGAGCACCATCATAATGTCCGCGCCAATTGACCGCTGCGTCGCGATGCTGCGCTCAGGGCTCAAGCACACCGTGCTGCCGTCCACATAGCTTTTGAATATCGCGCCATCCTCTTGCATGCTGCGACTGTCGGGCAGACAAAAAATCTGAAAGCCGCCTGAATCAGTGAGCACCGAGCGTGGCCAATTCATGAAGCCATGAATACCGCCAAACTTCTCGAATAGTTCCACACCGGGACGCAGCAGCAAGTGGTAGGTGTTGGCCAGCACGACCTGGACACCGCAGTCGAGTAAATCCTCGCGACGTTGGGTGCGCACCGAGGCGTGGGTACCCACCGGCATGAAAGTCGGCGTCAGTACTTCGTTGTGCTGCGTCCGAAAACGCGTCGCCCGCGCCTGGGACCCGGCAGCGGTCGCTTCGAGTTGAAAGTGGAGTCGGCTCATAGCCGACCTATGTACCGAGTTTTCTCGGTGGGATCAATGACGATATTTGGGCGCGTAGCGAGTACGGAGCAGATGCCCATGACAATGGGCCACAGAAGTTGTTGGGTAAACACGAACTTCACTCATTCTTATCGTATCTTGACAAGGCCTAATCGTTATAAGCGCGGATGAGACAGTAGTATTGTTTCAGACATTTTCTGAGCGGCGATGCAGCAATGCAACTGTCACCTGATTCGCGCTGACGGTGGCCCACCATCAACCGAATACCGAATTTGGATCGATGTACGAGACTTATTTACATTAAGTTAGGAGAGAAGCTATGAAGAAGTTGTGGTTAGTTACGTTGATGTGCGCTGTCACGGCCGTTCCTGCCGTAGCTCAGGCAGTCGCCAGCAAGGGCAAAACTCTGGTTACCGCCGATGGCGCCCGCATAGGATCTGTGTACCGCGTT
>JANMSB010000473.1:0-1627 GCA_031388915.1 Pseudomonadota bacterium
TCCGCCATGGCTGCGCGCATTGAGCGGAGTCCGAGCAGGAGAAACACACCGGCCAAGGGACAGCCGATGCCAATCATCACGGCCATGCCCAGTCCGATGGAGGGTTGACCGCCTATATTGGATGCAGCAGCGATGAGTACCGGGCCGGCGCTACCGCCCACTAGGCCGGTGACGGTGGTGAATACCGCCACGCCCGTGCCGCGCAACTCGTTTGGCGTGACGAGATTGAGTGCCGTCAGGGAGCACGCCTGCATGCCGCCGATCAGCGTCATGAACACCGCGATCGCAATGATGAAGGTCCAGGGATTGCCGCTCAGGGTCGCGAACACGCCGACCGGTGCGGCGACCAATATGCTGATGCCGTACCAACGCAACTGTGCATCGCGATACCCGCGTTGATACATGGCGTCCACGATTCGACCGGTAGCCAGCTTGCTGACCACGCCTGCGATCATGAGCGCAGGTCCCAGTGCCGCCCCGATTTCGCCGGCGCTCCAACCGAAGCTGCGGCTGATGTGTACCGGGTACCAGGCAGCGCCACCGGTGACTACTGCTCCGGTAAACGTGAAACCGAGGTAGTGGTACATAAAGAAGCGCGGCCGCCCCCGCATGAATTTGCCCAGCGCGGCATACGCCGACCTAAAGCCCGCACCTATCGGCTGGCTGCGTTGGTCCCGACGCACCGGTTCCGGCACCGTGAAGATACTGAATGCCAGCAGCGCCCCGGGTATACCGACGATGAAGAATACGGCTTGCCAGGGGCGTATCTCGCCGAGGAGCGGGATGACGATCACGTCCATGTGCGAAACGAGATCGACGATCAAACCGCCGAGCAGCAACGCTGTGCCGCTGCCGACGGTGCCGCCGAGCGCGTACACCGCCATGGCCATGGTGAGTTTTCCACGCGGGAACAAATCCGCAATCATGGACGAGGCGCTGGGATTCAAGGATGCCTCGCCGACGCCTACACCGATGCGCGCCAGCAGCAGGTGCCAGAAATTCTGCGCGACGCCGCAGAACGCGGTTGCCACCGACCATATCGTCACACCGATATAGATGAGCTTGCGTCGATTGACGCGATCAGCGAGCGCCCCGAAGGCCAGGCCGAACAGCGTGTAGGCGCCCACGAAGGCCAGGCCGTGCAACAGGCCCCACTGCACGTCGGTCAGACCCAGGTCGCGCTTGATGGGATCGACCAGCAGCGAAATGATGTAACGGTCGAGGATCGACAGCCAGTACAACAAGGCCAGCATGATGGTCGCGTACCAACCCACAGCGGGGGCTGGATAAGGCGCTTCGGCAACGCGTTTTGCGACTGGACTGGCTTCCGACATTGAGCGCACTGTTTCCTGGACCCCTGCAAGCCCAGTGAGAGTAGCGGCTGCCTACGCGAGAAAGCAACCACACTATCTGTATAGAAATGGCTGCACACAGCGTCGCGATACATCGCGACTTAACAGGATGATAAAGAACCCCGCCGCAAGCAGCGGGGTATTGAGAGCAATGCTGATTTGTTAGCTGGGTGCAATGCTGAAAAAGGGCGGACACACAGGTCCGCCCTCTTGCTGCCGGATCACAGTGATTTCATGTTAAGTAATTCGCCCTCTACATCACTCCACATTTATTC
>JANMSB010000490.1:0-6660 GCA_031388915.1 Pseudomonadota bacterium
GAACAACTGCCATTCCAACGGCTGTGCCCACTGGCCCAGCAACAAGCCGGCGTCGGCGAATAGCGAGCCGTGTCCTACCAATTCGCGGCCCGCGCCCAGGACTACCGCCGCTAACGCATAACCGCCGCTCATCAACAAAGCGCGGCGCAGGCTGGCGAATAGCGACGCTTGTTGCAATTGCATTTCAGGTCGTGCCAACAATAAACAGCTAATCACGCCCATCGGCAAAAACAAACCCAGCCGGCGATGCAATTCATACAACAGCGCATGCAGCAGTAAGTCAGCCACGGTAATCAGCGTGGCGCCACACACCAGCCACAGCGCGGTCGAGGTAAGCCCCGGCATGGCCTTGGATAAGCCGTACACCAGCATATTGCACAGCACGGTGACTAACGCCACCACCACCGCCAATGCCATTGCCGTGGCCAACGATTGGCTGCTACCCAGTAGCGAACACAGGCAAAACAGCGGCAACAAAAACGTCGGGTGTTGCCAGGTGATGCTCAGCGAGGGAGTGTGTTCCTGTGGCATGGTTAGTCGGTAGACAATGGTTTATGCGGTTGTTGATACAGTTGGTCGCGATGTTTTTGATAGTAATCCAGCGTGCGTTGTACGGCCTGAATGATGGCGCGTGGTGAAATCGTGGCGCTGGTAAATTGCTGGAAGGCGCCGCCATCCTTGCGTACATTCCAGCCGCGTGTTTCCGGGTTGTGCACAGACTTACCCCGAAAATCCGCTAGCCACGTCGAACCCGGTTGCTCGAACGCATCGCCCATCCCCGGGGTTTCATGATGCGCGAGTACGTGCACGCCCAGTACCTCGCCTGCATAGTTAATGGCAACTAATAGCTCGATGGGACCACCGTAACCATCCGGCGCCACGGAACTGATGATGATGGCCGTGGGCGCGCCATGCAGGCGGGCGCGATAAACGGCCACTGGGTTACGTGTACCCAAGGCATCTGGTGCGCGCACCTTGATGGTGTCGGTCAGCAAGTCGTTGTCATGCAGCTCGGTCGGTACCAGCGCATTAATTTGTGCTTCAAACCAAGCGCGTTCATTGCGCGCAATGCGCTGTGCGGTGAGTTGTGCGGTGAGGGCGAGTACCGCCAGACACGCCAGAAGAAACACTCCCAGCGCCAGCAATTGTTTGCCGTAGCGCTGACCAGGTTCGACAGGCGGTGGTGCGTTAGGGTCGAGGTTCGCCATAAATACGCGGGATAGTGAATTTATCGATCAACGGTACGGACACATTCATCAGCAGCACCGCAAACGCCAGTCCGTCGTGATAGTTGCCGAAGTCGCGAATCACATAGGTGAACACGCCAATGCCGGCGCCATACACCAACCGACCCCGCGCGCTGGTGGCTGCGGTTACTGGATCGGTGGCAATAAAAAATGCGCCCAGCATAGTGGCGCCGGAGAATAGGT
The DNA here is from genome assembly GCA_031388915.1 of Pseudomonadota bacterium. Taxonomy (GTDB): domain Bacteria; phylum Pseudomonadota; class Gammaproteobacteria; order Steroidobacterales; family Steroidobacteraceae; genus CAILZL01. The sequence continues at coordinate 1,431 of JANMSB010000490.1, forward strand.
GAAACACCACGCCGGCGTGACGGCCTGGATCGAGCATGTTCATTACCAGCGCGCAGATGCTCAAGCCCAGTAACATGGAGACGGGAATCTGCCAACGGATGATGCGCAACATCAGCAGGAATAGCCCGCCCAGTAACAAGGCCAGCGAAATCCACTCCCAGCCGCGTCCGGCAAAGCCACCGCCAAATGTCTCGAAGATCGGCTGAGCGAATATCTCCTCCATGGTATGTCGCATCGACAATCCGGATTTAAGCCCCGCCAGCGGCGATGCGCCCGATAACAAATCGACACTCAATGAATCGGGCAACCTGCCGGTGAAAATAGCCCGTGCGGCAGACCCTAGGCTCAACGGTTCGACACCTTGCGCCGGCAACCAACTGGTCATGTGTTTGGGGAAGGACACCAACAGCACCGCATAACCCAACATCGCCGGATTGAAGGGATTCAAGCCCAAGCCACCATACACATGCTTGCCCAGTAAAATGGCGAACGCCATAGCGCTGACGATCAACCACCACGGCGCCAGCGGCGGCATGGACAAAGCCAGCAAAGCCGCTGTCACCAAGGTGCTGCCGTCGGTTAAAAACATCACCATCGGCTTGTTGCGCAATTTGAGCGCCAACGCTTCACACACCAGCCCGCTGCCCGCCGCCAGTAAAAACTGCACCAACACGCCAGGACCGAAAAAATACAGATGCAACGCCACCGCGGGCAGCAACGCCACCAACACCATGCCCATCACAAACCGCACGCTGCGCGCGCGGCCGATGTGTGGGGCGGTGAAGATGGTGAATTGCATACTTGCCCGATTGCTGTGATAAAGCGGCTGTCCGGCAAGTGTAACGACAGTCGGGCTAGCTTGTCCCTGATCCCTGTGTTCTGGTGGGTAGGTAACGAGTTGGTAGACCTCAAGGCGTAAAATCGCTAACGTTCATGCATGCGTCCGGAAATCACTCAGCACCGAATGGAAATAAGCTGCATCTGCTAGCTTTATGGTATGCGGCGGTTGGAGCTGTTTGGCTCGGCGTTGCGACGAGAGCTTTGACGAAGCGATCCTAAGGTCGACGCGGCTATCGTAAAACTGACATTGTCTTAAGTTCCAGATGGCGTGACGCACTGCACTAGCTAATGTGCGCAAGTGCACGAAGGCTGGCTGATGGGCGGCACCAGTCCACGACGTGCGTTACGTATCGGAAGCTGCGTCGTTTACGTTATTAGACTTAAAACGTGCATGGATTTGCTCAATTGCAGTCATTCTTAAGCTGCTATCCGTGATGCGCTGCGCCCAATACAGCGCTGCTGGTGTGTCGTTGCGAATCAGCTCATCGGCGGTGACGAAGTTGAATAGTGGTGTATCGAACTCCTGGCGAGTACCGGCAACTGCCAGCCAATGGATAGCGCTACTCTGATCGATGGCCAGCCAGCGCGACATCGCTTCCTGCATCAAGGCGCTGCGCTGCGAGTCTTCCGGCAGGGCATTGATAAACTCTGCCGCAGCGTTCGGATCGCTATGCAACCAGGTGTCGTTTACCGCCGCCAAGGCGAGGCCACGTAGTTGAGCCGATTGCGCCGAGGCCCACCGGGCTGCTGCATCAGGTTGGTTGCTTGCCCAGGTGTTGGCAACCTGGGCAAGTAGCGCCTCGTTATCCGGTGTTGCCGTCGCAGCGTCTGCTGCCAGCGTGGCGGCGGATTCATACTCTCCTGCGCTGAGCAATTTAGTAATGAATGCCCAATAGTCTTCTTGATTTACCGTTGATGGTGCCTGCTCGCCAACTGTCTGTGGCTGAGGTAATTCTTCCGGAGTGCTTGCCGATGGCTGCGAAGCTGGCGGCCGAGCGGCCACCGATTTAATGTGCGGTACGGCCATTGGCGCAGTAGTGGTTGGCGTCCAATATGCCGTGCCTAACAAGATGGCCAGGGGGAGAGCCAGAGTTGCCCTGGCTATAAACCAATATGACTTGATCATGATCGTGAACAGGTTCTAAGCAACCCACGCCGCAGATCGCGGCGTGGGTTACGAGACCAGACTGATTATTTAAAAACGCAACTGCGTTTGATGTTGTTGGCGTTGTTGTCCTCTGGTGGCTCATTGCCACTACCCGTGCCCACATAGGTCTTGCACTTGGTTTTCGAGCCGCTGTAATTCAGATCGGTGATCGTCGCTACATCGTACGAGCCGGCAATGCCCGACTTGCTGTCGTAACTGCTGTTCACGCCCACTCCCGATGAGTTGACCGTGCCCAGCGTTACGCTGGTTACTGTCACCTTGCGAGCATATTGCTTTGAGCAGTTCCCGCAAGAGCGATACAGCTTGCCGATATTGCTGGCATAAAAATCTTTGATGATGACTTCACCGTTGGCGTTGTGCTGGAACAGCTTGTCTTTGGCTTTGAAAGCCGCGCCGCCGGAGATGGTCAACTTGCCGGTAACGCCGCTCAGCGGCAGCAGTGTCGCGCCGTCTTCGCCCACATCGCCCCAATAAACATTGGTGATGCTGCATTGACCGTAGCAATGCACGCCATCGCCGCCGCCTGCCGCCACTGTGGTGCCGGTGCCCTTGGTCGGATCGCCAATAATCACGTTTTTCAGTGTGGCGCCATTATTTAGTTTGAATAGGGGTAATTGATTTTCGGATTGACCACCTGACATGGTCGATGAATTGCCCACAAAACAAATCCATTTACCGTGTTTGGCTACCCCATCATAGGTGGTGCCAGCCGCCACATCGATGGTCGAGCTCACCGCCATGTTGGTACAGCTTGGTACGGTTCGCGCCGCCGGCGCCGCAAAGGTATTAGCTGCAATCATTATCCCCACTAACATCGTCATCGCACGCAACATCAATTTCATGATTTATCTCCATTAGGTAGTTACTGGCAGGGATTGGTATTGATATCAATCCCTGAATCAACGCGCCCGCCTGTGGCGGGTCTTCTCAACGATTATTTGTTCTCCAAATCAGATGACTCCCCATAGACACTCCGCGCCTGAGAACAAGGGCGTGGAGATATTCTTCTTGTGTCTTTTGCTGGCTGACCGCTGTTGTCGAAATGATCGGTGACTGAGCGCTCCGAGGCAACGCACTATCTTGAATAGAGTGTATTTTTTTTGGGGTAGTGAGTATGTTGCTAAGCAACATCGGCGCCCGGTGCTGGCAAGTTTGGAGAGGCGTCGCCGAACACGGGTCGGCAGCGGTTTTCAGGCTGTTTGTAATGATTTAGCCGCGTGAAACCGTCCCGCCAACGTGATGTGGCTGGGGCATACGTAATCGCAACAGCCACACTCAATACAGTCGAGTAAACCGAGTTCCTGCAGCGCGATGCGATTGTCGTTGCGTGCGTAGGCTAGCAGTTGTTGCGGTAGTAAATTAACAGGGCATGCCGTTGCGCATTCTCCACAACGGATACAAGGCATTTCCACGGCGGCGGACTCAAGCTCGGTATGCCGGGCGATGATCAAACAATTGCTGGCTTTGACAATGGGTAGTTGGTCGTTGGTAAGCGATCGGCCCATCATCGCGCCGCCCATGATCAAGCTATCAACGCTGGCAGTGGCTTCATCGCCGCCGCAGAGCTGGATCAAGTCGCTCATGCTCGTACCCAGGCGTACTTCCAGGTTGGCAGGTCGCGACACGCCGGGTCCGGTGACGGTAACAATGCGGCTGATCAGCGGCTGCCCCTGATGTATCCACTGTGCGCAGGCGTAGGCGGTGGCTACGTTCTGCACGATCACACCGATTTCTGCGGGTAGGCCGCCGCGTGGAATCTCTCTGCCGAGCAGTTGGGCAATCAACTGGCCTTCATCACCGCTGGGATAGGCGGTAGCCACTGCGCGCACTTCGATGCGTACATCGGCAAGCTGTTGAGCGGCGGCACGCATGGCGGCCAATGCTTCGGGCTTGTCGGCTTCGATGGCCACTATGCAGTGCTTGGCCTGTGCGGCATGTAGTAGGACTTGCGCGCCCTGCAAGACTGATTCAGCGCGTTCGCGCATCAAGCGATCATCGCAAGTAATAAAGGGTTCGCACTCGACGCCGTTGAGAAACAAGTATTCGATGGGGTGTTGTGTGTGTGCCGCCAGCTTGGTGGCAGTGGGGAACACCGCGCCGCCAAGCCCGACAATGCCGCCACGTGCCAAGTGTTCGCACAAGCTCAAGGGTGCAATGGTTTGCCAATCGAGGCGTGCTTGCAGCGTCGAGTCGCGCGTGTCGCTGCCATCATTGACAATAACGATGGTGGTGACGAGTTGCTGCGTCTGTTGCGGCGTGGCGCGGGGCTCAATCGCCAGCACGGTGCCGGACACCGGCGCATGTAGGTATGCACCGAGTGGGGTAGTTGGTTGTGCAATGATCTGGCCTAAGCGCACCGTCTCGCCGGTTTGCACAACAGGTTGTAGTTCTTCGCCAGCGCCTTCCCCCTGCGAGGATAGCCGGGCTACGCGTGACGAAGCACCGTGTTGATTCAGCGGCAGCGCCAGTACCTCGGATACCGGGACCGTGACGATGGCTGCATCGCGGCTGTGTTGCTTGTGTGCGGGCAATTGCAGTCCGCGGTGTGGGCGGTAACTCATGGTTGATGCGGGCGCATTAGTTACGCACCATGCCAGCAAAGCCCATCAACGCCAATGCCATGAAGCCGGCAGTGATCAGCGCGACCGGAATGCCGCGAAATATAATCGGCACATCCGCAGCATCGACGCGTTCATGCAACGCGGCAAACGTAGCGCTGAGCACGGCCAGCATCACTGCCGCGCCCAAGCCATACGCCAAAGCTTCACCGATTGTTTCCAACGTGGTAGCGCTGAACAATGCCATGCCTAACATGGCGCATTGCGTGGTGAGATGCGCCAGTAAGTCGGGCCAGCGAATCGCGCCGGGAGCATTTGCCAATGCTGCTCGCGCGCCCAGAAAGATCACACCAATGCCGCATAGCAGGGCCGGCATTTGAAGATAGCTAAGTTGCAACGGTTGTAACACCGCATGCGTGATGCCGAAGCCAAACAGCGAGGCCAGCGTCAATGTGATCAAGGTGAAACTAGCGGTGCGAAACTCATCGGCAAAGACACCGCGCGCAGTTGAATGCGCGGTGAGGCCGTCGACGACAATGGCCGAACCCTGAATCATCACCGTGCCCTGCATGATGATGTGCAGGGTGGCCATATCATTGCTCGGCGTTTGAATGCATCTGAAAAATCCAAGACGCTTCGACTGCGCTCAGCGACCGGAACTGCT
>JANMSB010000001.1:0-9233 GCA_031388915.1 Pseudomonadota bacterium
AGTTCGAATACGCGCAAAGGTTCTTTGACGTAGGTCGCCGGCGTGGCAATCGCCACCAGCGGCAGAATCACATCGCATTTCTTGATGTGATAAGCAATCCATTCGCGATTGATGGTGATGTCGCCTTCGAAGAAGTGAAAGCGCTTATCGCTCAGTAGGCTGTCGATGCGGTCGGTGTTCATATCCATGCCATACACCTCCCAGTCGGTGGTGCGCAGGATGCGGTTGGCCAAGTGATGGCCGATAAAGCCATTGACGCCAATGACGAGGACTTTTTTCATAACAATTTCGCAGCTAGTTGAAGTTAAGAGCGCAAGCCCACCGGCGTCTTGCCGAACAACGTGGCCCAGGTGAATTCGTTTAAGCGCTTGCCATCGTGTTCGGCTTCGATGATTTCCAGCACCGAGCCATCCGGCAGATCAGCGCGCAAGCTATGCGTATCCCAGTACAAGCAAGGCCCGGGATGACGCGCGCGTTGCGTGGTCAGTACACGGCTGCGCAGGATGCGTAACAGCTTATCTTGTACGGCTGTGAATGCGCCGGGATACGGCGGCGCCACGGCGCGAACTAAGTTATGAATGTGCGCAGCGCCAAGTTGCCAGTTGATGCGGCCATCCTCAGGCTTGCGACCGCCATAGTACGAACCGGCAGTCAGTTCGTTTGCATAAAGCTTGATCGTGCCATCCAGAATGTTGGGCAAGGCTTGATATAGCGTCAGCTCGGCGGCCACTGTGACTTTCTGAAACACATCGAATGCCGTGTCGTCCGGCAGAATGGGCACCGCCTGCTGTCCGACAATGGCGCCGGCGTCGGGCTTGGCCACCATTTGATGCAAGGTGGCGCCGGTTTCGCATTCGCCGTTGAGCACTGCCCAATTGACGGGAGCCCGGCCGCGATACTTGGGTAGCAACGAACCATGCAGGTTGTAGGCGCCACGCTTGGCGCAGGCCAGCAGTTCAGACTTAAGCATGTGCCGGTAGTAAAACGAAAAAATGAAGTCCGGTTGCAAGTTGCGTAACTGCTCCAGCCATTGGTTACTGTTCGGGTCTTTGGGCATGGCGCAGCGCAGCCGATAACGCGCTGCCAGAGTAGCGACGTTGTCGAACCAGATCTGTTCCTGCGGGTCGTCCTCGTGCGTGAGCACCAGTTGCACATCTACGCCCTGTGCCAGCAACACCGACAGACAGCGCACACCGACATTGTGATAGGCAAATACGACGGCGGTGCTTCTCTGATTCATGGTTCGCCGTCAGACTTTTCCAGCACTGCTTGCACCAAGTAACGTGGCCGCGATTGCACCTGCTGATAAATACGGCCCACGTATTCGCCGAGTAAGCCCAGACCGAACAAGGCAATGCCCACCAGGAACAACGTAATGCCAAATAGCGTGAACAGGCCTTCGGCTTCCGGGCCGACGATCAGGCGGCGCAGCACCAAGACGATGACGAAGAATGCCGCAATGCCCGACGTGGCCATGCCCAGCACCGTAAAGAACTGCAACGGTGCACGTGAGTAACCGGTCATCAAATCGAAGTTCAGGCGCAGCAACGACGACATCGAATACTTGGATTCGCCGGCGGCGCGTTCCTCGTGGGCGACTTCCACATCAGTGGGGTGACGTGAGTACAAATAAGCGAGCGCTGGGATAAACAGATTCACTTCCTGCGTGTGATTAATAGCCTCGACAATTGGCCTGCTATAAGCGCGCAACATGCAACCTTGATCGCGCATGCGAATGCGCGTGGTGCGTTCGCGCAAACGATTTAAGAAGCGCGAGGCATAGCGGCGGAAGAAACTGTCCTGACGCTCCTTACGATAGCCGCCCACATAGTCGTGGCCTTCCTGCATCTTGGTCAGCAGCTTGCCGATTTCTTCCGGCGGGTTTTGCAAATCGGCATCCAGCGTGACGATGACGTCGCCGCGCGTGTGTTCGAAGCCCGCCTTGATCGCCATGTGCTGGCCGGCATTCACGGCGAGCAGAATGACGCGCGTGACGTCCGGGCGTTGCGTGAACTGTTCGCGCAGCATGGCTGGCGAAAGATCGCGGCTACCATCATCAACCAGAATCAATTCATAACGCAGTTGCCGCTGCGCGGCCAGCGCATCGAGCGCTGGATACAGACGCGTGAACAGCGCGGCCAGGCCCGCTGCTTCGTTATAGATGGGTATGACAACGGAAAGGTCGATACTCATGACGGTTACTTGGAGTGGGCGCGGAGACTAAGCTTAAGCGCGTGCGCCACGCGCTCAACATCGTGAGAGGTCATGCCTGGGAATAGCGGCAGCGTCAGAATATTGCGCCCGGCATATTCGGCATGCGGGAAGTCGCCGTCGTTAAACCCCAGGCGGCGATACAACGAAAACAAATGAATCACCGGGTAATGCACGCCGGTGCCGATGCCGGCGGCATCCAGTTCGGCCATGATCTGCGCGCGACTGACTTTCAAGCGTGCCTCAGGCAATACTACTTGGAACATGTGCCAGTTGCTCTGTTCGAAATCGGCCACCGGCAGGCCCAGTTCGGTGTCACTGAGTAGTTCAAAGTACTGACGCGCCAAGTCGCGGCGTTGCTGCGTGAATTCGTCCAAGTACGGCAGTTGTCCCAAGCCGACCCGTGCGGCGACATCGGTGAGATTGAATTTGCCGCCGACCACCTCAACGTCCATGCCGTCGTATCCCGAGCGCATCACGCCTTGCAGCCGATACTGTTCGGCGAGTTTGGTTTCAGGTTCGTCGTTGAGCACCAGGCAGCCACCCTCGATGGTGGTGATGTTTTTGTTAGCGTGAAAGCTGAACGATACGAAATCGCCGAATGAACCAATGGGCTTGCCGCGCCAGTTACTGCCGAACGATTGCGCGGCATCTTCGATCACACGCAACTGGTGGTTGCCTGCAATGGCGTACAGGCGGTCGCGATCCACCGGCAGGCCGGCGAGATCCACCGGCAGGATGGCGCGAGTGTTGGCGGTGATGGCCGCTTCGATTCGGTTCAAGTCGATGTTGCGCGTGATGGGGTCGATGTCGACAAACACCGGCCGTGCGCCGACTTCCAGAATGACATTGCTGGTAGACACCCACGACAGCGGTGTGGTGATGACTTCATGGCCAGGACCAATGCCGGCAATGCGCAGCGCGATTTCCATCGTGCAGGTGCCGGAGTTGAAGGCGCGCACCGGACGACCACCGCAGTGTTGCGATAGCTTGGTCTCGAATTCCTTCACCTTAGGGCCGGAGGTGATCCAGCCGGAACGCAACACTTCCACCACACCCGCGAGCGTGGCTTCATCGATGTTAGGGCGGGTAAACGGCAGTCGGCTCACATTCATTGTTGGCTCAATGCTTAGGCTCGCGTAATCAGCACGACGCCGACGATGATCACCGCGATGCCGGCCAGTCGCGTTGGCGTGAGCGCTTCGGCAAATAAATACCAGGCGGCGAGCGCGTTGACGATGTAACCGATCGACAACATCGGATAGGCGACACTCACCGGTGTGCGTGACAAGGCCCCAATCCACACCACCACGCTGATCGCGTAACACAGCAATCCACCGAGAATATGCGGTTCAAGCAACAGTTTCGGCGCCACCGCCCAAATGCCGTCGCCGGTGAATTCAATGTGCCCCACTGCATTGGTGCCGGCCTTCAACAGCAGTTGTGCGCAGGCGTTGAGTAACACGCCGGTAAGAATGAGAGCGAAGGCAACAGCGGTCATTAGATTTCTTAATTCAAGGTTTGCTGACGGCGACTAATTTGGCTTGCTGAGCGATGAGTCGCATGGGCAACCCCTGGTTCAGCAGTTCAGTGTAAAGCGCCGGAGACATGACTGCGATGGCATCACTTTGGTTCCGCCAAATTCGCGCGAATGCTTCCACGGTGTCGATGGCCAATTCCGGTTGCTCACTAAGACCGAAGTCCAGTTCGCCCCGGTAGTCTACCAAGGTAATACGACGTTTCAGATAAAAAGGCAGAGTTTGGTCGTAGCTACCGACGCTATACAACCGTGTGTCGGGGCGCAGGTGAGCAGCAATCTGTTGCGACAGATCATAGCCCGAGCGGGTGATACGCAACGCATCGGCGCCTTGAGTCAATACCGTCAGCCCCAGCAAGGTACCCAACCCAGTGACGATCACGGCGGTGCGTAGGGTAGTGGGTTGCGTTTGGCGGCGTAGCAGCCAACTCGCCAGCAACAGGGTGACGGCGGCCACCAGCAGCCCTACTGCGGTTTCAAGTCTTAGTGCGGCGACCACCGCTACCGATCTCGCGCCTGCCACGCTGTCCGGAATCAGGGCGATGGTCAGCGCTAGTAGCGCCACCAGTGCGCCCATGACTAGAAAGTGCATACGTAACGTCTTGACTGGCATGCGTGTCAGCGCATCGCCCACCAACAGGGCAAACAGGGGCATCACCGGGACGATGTAGGGTTGCAGTTTGGAATGCGACAGACTGAAAAAGACCATCACCACGGTCACCCACAGCATCAGAAACCGGCGGGTCTGCATGCCGGCGTGTTGCTCCAGACGCCACGAGTGCTTGAATTGGCGCAGCGCCACGAACGTCCAGGGCAGAGCGCCCAGGATAAACACCGGTAAGAAGTACCACCACGGACCGTCGCGATCATGCACGTCGGTTAAAAATCGCGCGAATTGTTCGTGCAGAAAAAAGAAGCGCGGAAATTCGGGATTGGCCAACGACACGGCGATCAACCATGGCAACACCAGCAACATGAATAACGATAGACCTTTGCCGATGTGCAGGCGTCGCCAGGCCGAGTATTCACGAGTGACGGCGGTGTACGCGAGTAGCGTCAGCGCCGGCAGAATCAGCGCGATCAATCCCTTGCTGAGAAACGCCAGCGCTGCGCCGGTCCATGCCAGCAACATCCAATGGCGTTCGGCTGTCGAACCTGGCGCACTGGTTTGCCCCAGCAGGAAGCTGCATACCATCAACTGCAAACAAAACGACAGGCCCATGTCCAGGATATTGGTGTGGCCGATCACTAGGTACAGCACCGAACTAGCCAGCACTGCGGCGGCCATCATGCCGGCGCTGCGGCCGAACAACCGCATGCCGGTGAACCATGCCAACAGAATGCCGGCAAAGCCGGTCAGCCCGCTCCATAGGCGCGCGGCAAATTCGTTCTGCCCAAGTACCTGATAGGCACTGGCGGTCATCCAGTACTGCAAGGGTGGCTTTTCGAAGTACTTGATGCCGTTAAGGCGCGGTGTGACCCAATCGCCGCTGACCAGCATTTCGCGGGCAATTTCCGCGTAGCGGCCTTCGTCGGGATTCAGCAATCGCCGCGTGCCCAACGTGGCGAACCACAGCGCCATGGCAAACAGTAATGCCAGCCATAACCAATGCGATCCCGCTGTCAGAGAGTTTGATGGTGCATCACGCATGGCCGTGAGACGGCCCAAACGCGATGGATCAATTGCGAGTTACTTCAATACCGTAGCCAGCAAATTAGTGACCGTGCTGCCACCGGCCTTGCCCATGAAGTTAGTCACCATGGGCACGAATTTGGCGATGGTGTCGGTGCTCATGCCCAGCTTGCTCAGCGCGCCATTCAGGCCGACAACATTCTTAAGCGGACCGGCCACTGCGCCAAGCGTCTTGGCCAGCTCCATGTACTTGCTGGCTCCCGGCACTACGTTCGCGACCTTGGTGAAATCGGCGGCCGGTAGTTTTTCCTTGGCCAGCGTTAACAACGAACCCACGCCGCCCTTGGCTTGATTGCCGGTCACGCCCAATTGGCTGGTCAGCATGCCCATCAGTGGGTCTTTCATGCTGGAAGCCAAGTCCTTCAAGGATTGTGAATGAGCAGCCAGCGGCAGGCTGGATAGCAAAAGCAAGGCATGACGACGATCCATAAGGACTCCGTTCGTTGCGGTCGGAAAATACCGAGTATGGCCCGCCAACTTTACCAGCTCAATCAGTGGGGAGGGTCAACTCTTGGTCGGTGGTGGGGTAAAGTGCCCTATGGCTAACGCGCAAATAAGAGGCTGATCATGAATCCGGTGCTGGCGGACCTGCTCAACGTGTTGCAACTGGAACGTCTGGAAATCAATTTGTTTCGCGGCGTGAGCCGCGACCTGCTGGGCACGCCACGCGTGTTTGGCGGTCAGGTGTTGGGGCAGGCTCTGTTTGCAGCCAGCGCCACGGTCGACGTCAATCGCGCCGTGCACTCGTTGCATTCCTACTTTTTACTACCGGGTGATGTGAATGCGCCCATCATTTACGAAGTGGATCGCAGCCGCGATGGCGGTAGTTTTTCCAGTCGCCGCGTCGTAGCCATTCAGCATGGCCAGCAGATCTTTCACATGTCGGCCTCGTTTCAAACCGAACAGGATGGACTGGATCATCAGTTGCCCATGCCTGTAGTGCCGGCGCCCGAAACCTTGCCGGACATGGTTGAGTTGCTAAGCAAGACCACCGACGGCGTCCCGGGCGTCAATTGGCGGACCAGGATGTCGCTGCCGATGGAGTTTCGGGCGGTTGATTCCGCTGCGTTGGTTGCCGATAAGCCGGGCGGGCCGATATCGCAATGTTGGTTTCGCACCATCGACACACTGCCTGATAGTCCTATGTTGCATCGAAGTGTGCTGGCCTATGCCTCGGATTTTCACCTGCTATACGTTACGGTGAAGCCGCACGACATTACCTTTCCCAATGACAACGTGCGCATGGCAACCATCGATCACGCCATGTGGTTTCATCGTCCGCTGCGCGTGGACGACTGGTTGTTGTATTGCGTGGATAGTCCCAGTGCTTCCGGTTCGCGCGGCCTGGCGCTGGGTTCGATTTTTAATCGCAGTGGCCAACTGGTGGCATCGGTGGCGCAAGAGGGGATGGTGCGTGTCAAAGCGTAGGTATGCATGAGCATAGTTACCTCTTCGATATTGATTCGTGCGCCACGTCTGACCGACGCGGACTTGCTGGTCGGTTTGACGGCCGAGTTGGGTTACGCCGCAACCGCGGCGCAGCTACAAGCGCGCCTGGCAGCATTGGCACCGCGCGACCTACATTTCGTGAGAGTTGCTGAGGCGGCAGGACAGTTGCTGGGCTGGGTGCATGCCGAGCGCCGCCTAAATTTAGAATCAGGTGAGCGCATCGAATTGGTAGGCTTGGTGGTATCGAGTACTACCAAGCGCAGTGGCGTAGGACGTCTGCTGGTACAAAGTGTTGAAGACTGGGCGCGCATTCAAGGTGTGTTGCAGTTGGTGGTGCGTTCCAATCTCGTGCGTATCGAATCGCATCTGTTCTATCCAGCATTGGGCTTTCAAGTGAGCAAGGCTCAACAGGTCTATGCCAAAACGCTGCCGTCCAAGCAGTAGCATTTTCAGTTCATTGTTTACTCAAAAGTCGCTTATGAAAAACCTCGGAACAATGCGCCCGGTCAACAAGTGGCGCTGGCATTTGATGCTGAAGTGGAGGTAGCGCGGGTGGGAGCAAAGGAAGCGGCGGGGAAGGTAAGGCCGAGGGCTGCTGTGTAGCGTCACAGTATCTTCTGCGAGCCTCAAGCGGTGGAGGGCTTTCTTATGGACGATAACGCTGAGTCTGATCTGGATACTTTACGATTGATTACTTTGGAGACCGCAAAACAAATAACGAACCTTGACTTGGTATCGGCCCGAGAAGTGCGATCAGACGACGGGCATTCATATCACGATATGGAAACCGAATCGGAGAGCAAATCTCATCGCATAGCAATAGATGAGGCCATAGGGTTTTTTCGCTCTGTTGGTTATCAGATATTTCCAGAGGGAGTGGGTATCAGGGGTGTTTACACTCTGGCTGATTTTCTAGCTGTCAGAAGTAATCGCACGGTTTTTGTGGAAGTCATTTCAGATGGGAATATCAAGCAGCAAACATTGCAGCGGAAAGCGCAGCTCCAAGGCTATGGCGAGATCTGCCCTGTCGCACATTGTGTTGCCGACTAGCTTTGTTACGAGGAAATATTCCTCGATCTGTTCCAGAGATTGGCTCGGAAGAATGGCTTTAAAATCAAGTTTACGGCTCGGCAGCATGTCACAGCATTCCGCGCGATGCGTAGGAATTCTGGTTTACAAATGGTTGATGCGAATTATCGTGTCGTTACCCGGTTGAAATCAGAATATCGCGGCGTCCCCGTTCACGAAGAATATATGGCCACATATCATCCGTCGTTACGTGACTTACCACCGGAAGAGTTTTATGGGGTATTGGTGCTTGAAAAAATGGGCTCGGATGGGCTGCTTAGTCTCTTGTTGTGTATAAAAGAATTTGGTCTAACGGCGGAGTTCGAAGCGAGTGAAGTTGAGAAAAGCTTAGGCATGCTGGCGAAGCAGTCAATCGGAGATAAGCGCCAGATTGGCATTGGCCCTAGTGAGGCGGATTAACAATCTGCGATCTTGAGTTACACTGGCAACCAGCTCCACTTTGCGGTGAATGACCATGGCAAAAGCAATCAGTGAAATTGAGCGCGATATTCGCGCGCTCAGCGACGACGAGAAAGTTGAGTTGTTGCGCGTTCTCGTGTCTGAACTAGATACGCCGGCCGATGCCAATGTGGAACGTGTATGGCTGGAAACTTCGCAGCGTCGTTATCGTGAGTTGGTGGAAGGTAAGGTCCAAGGTATTCCCGGACCGCTGGTGTTTGAACGGTTGCGTGCTCGTCTTGGCGGATGAAATACGAGTTTCACCAAGAGGCGGAACAGGAACTGTTTGAGGCGGCTGTCCGCTACGAATCACAGATTGCAGGCTTGGGGCATCGATTCGGCGATGAACTGAATCGGGTTGTGCAACTACTGCTGGCTAATCCTGAACTGGGTTCCCGTGTTGATGGCAATCTGCGCCATTTCGTGCTGCGGCGTTTCCCGTTTTCTGTGGTGTATGCGGTTAATGGTGAGCTGCTGTACGTCGTCGCCGTAGCGCATGGAAGTCGCGAGCCGGGCTATTGGCAGGAGCGCGTGGGGCGATAAGTCGCCAAATTAGGCGTCGGCCAATTGAAAGGTTTGGTGTCGGCTGATTGAAAGTCGAGCGAAGTCCCGGAGGCTGCCTCACCCAGCATCCGACCCCAAGAAAGCCGGGTGAGGCAGCCGACCTACATTCGGATTTCCCCACCCCCGTCATCTGCACATAGCCAAAGCTTCTGGCCTGGAATGGGCTGCTCCGCTAAAGTTGCGAGCATGTACAAGTACGATCAAATCGACCAGCAAATCGTCAACGAGCGGGTGGCGCAGTTTCGCGATCAG
>JANMSB010000031.1:0-16302 GCA_031388915.1 Pseudomonadota bacterium
TGATGGTGCGAAAGCCGTCGGGTTGCCAGCGTGTCGTGTCCAGTCCCAGAAATTTCCACAGGCCAAGTAGAAAATCGACTAGGGTCTGTGGCAACTGATTGTGCATCAGGCATGCCCCCACCCTAACCCTCCCCCGCGCGAAACGCGCAAGGGAGGGGACAAATTCTGATTCCCTCCCCTGCGTAGCGGGGGAGGGTTAGGGTGGGGGCATGCCTGATGCACAATCAGTTGCCACAGACCCTAGTCGATTTTCTTATTCACGCTCCACGCGAACGCTAACACCTGTGCGGCCGCGACATACAATTCACGCGGGATTTCCCGGCCCAAATCGACGCGCGACAAGGCGCCGGCCAATGCTGAATCTTCATCCAGCGGCACGCCATGGGCACGCGCGCTAGCGATGATGTTGTCGGCGACCAGTCCGCCGCCTTTGGCCACCACGCGCGGTGCGCCACGCCCGGAGTAGTGCAGCGCCACTGCCACACTGCGCTGCGACGGCTTGTCTTCAGGCGCGCTCATGCGTGCAGGTCCAGCAAGCGAGTGAGGCGCGTACCAACATGATCAACGGGATGACCGTGTAGGCATACCACGCGATCCAGTTCCAGGCCTTGCATTCGCAAGGCATCTTTTAAGGTTTCCAACTGCTGGTCCAAGGCGCTGAGCAAGGCCGTCGATTCGCAACGCAACTGCACATTCAAGCGCTTGCCGAATAAGCTGATTTGCGCGTGCAAGGCGCCTTGTGCACCCAGGTCCATGGCGACGGCCACCGTCCAGTTCGACTCGCCGCCGGCTTGCGAGTTGGGTTCGCGTTCGAATTTGAAGCGCAGCAGTTCGGCGCGTTCCTCCTGTCTGATGGGCAGTTCGATCAACCAACTGCTGAGGCCTTGCTGCGCCGCTTCGGCATTGAGCAATTGATTGGTGTTAATACGCGCCAGACTACCTTCTACTTGTTGTTTTAATTCGCCGAGCTGCGCGGCCGCGCCTTCCACTACCGACAAACTCGCCGGGCCGGTGTTAATGGCGCTCAACGGCCCGTGCAGGCTGGGCATGGGCCCGGAGGGTTGCTGGCGACTGCCTGGGTCAAGACGAAAATTGCGTAAGCACTCGCGCAAGCCCAATAAGCCGGCCTTGAAGTCGTGCGACAACGCCTGCGTCACGGCCGGTGGTTGCGCCGTCACTTGCTTGGCTATCTGCGCTTCCAGAAAGGTGCCGGATCGTTGCAGAGCCTGCGTGAGTTGCGCCGAATCTTGAAGATCAGCCGCTTCCGGCAAGCCGTGCCACAACGTTGCCAGTGCTTGCTGCACCACACCCTGCAGGTTGCGCACCTGGTCGGGGTGGCGCATCAGCCAACTTAGATTTGCCAGCAGCGGCGTCGGTGAGGATTGTCGTGGCAGGTAGCGGCGCAGTGCGGTTTCGGTACTGCGCTCGGTGCTGGTTTCTTCCACCGATTCCAGCGCCAGCACGGGGGTATCGCGCAATACGCGCAGCCGCAGATGTTCGCCATCCAGCGGACCGTTGCTGTGGCCGGAGGCCAATCTGGCCGGCAAGCGTTGCTTGTCCAGTTGCAACCATAGTTGGCCAGTGTCGACATCGCGTACCGCAATGGCTTCAAGAATCGCGCCGACACGCCACATCGACCGTAGCGGCGCCGCTGCAGTGGTGCGTGGATCGTTGGCCGAGAGCAGATCGATGCGCATGACTTCCCGTCATTAACTGTTCAGAGGTGGCTTGTTGTGCTTATCGGCAGCGTACCGCCGCGACTTAAATTTGACGCTGTCGATTCCTTGCCCGGTTCGCGCCGCGTTCCACCCGGGCCGGCCCAGTGTCCAATCGTCAATGAGACCTAGCGCACCTAAAGCATGCGCAGTTTGTGCCGATACGTTTTCCGACGACATCACTCCCCGGACAATAATCAGCGGACAGCGACCGGTCATGAAGCAAGTTAAACGCAAAAAAGCAGCAGCTCCCGAGACGGCGATGGCTGCCGATACCGTGACGGCTGAGCACCAGGCACTGCCCGATGCGGCCTACATCGATGCCTTGTTGGCGGATTCCGCGCCGAGCGCCACGTTGAGTGTCGTATCTGGCGATAGCGCGGCCGATGGCGTGATCACCTTACCGACGCAATGTCTGTTGCGCGATGCGATTGAATACCGGCAGCACTTGTTGGATCGCCTGCACCACGAGGTGGCGGCAATTGATGTTGGCGCGGTGGATCGTATCGATGCGGCGTTTATGCAGATGCTGCTGTCATTCGTGCGCAGCCGCGCCGACGACAATGCACGGGTTGAGTGGCTGAATGTGAATGCAACATTCGCCGAGGCGGCGGCGTTGCTGGGCTTGCAAGCGGCATTGGCGCTACCGGATGTGAGCGTGGCGGCGTGATGCGGCCAGCAGCTCAAGAACAAGCAACGCAAGCACTGGCAACTCAAGAAAACCAAGATTTGCGACCGAATACGTTGGTGAGGCTGGCATGACACTAGATCTTGCACAATTCCACGAAGGGTTCTTCGAAGAAAGCTTCGAGGC
Source organism: Pseudomonadota bacterium (assembly GCA_031388915.1). Classification (GTDB taxonomy): domain Bacteria; phylum Pseudomonadota; class Gammaproteobacteria; order Steroidobacterales; family Steroidobacteraceae; genus CAILZL01. The sequence goes on from JANMSB010000031.1 coordinate 2,530, forward strand.
ACTGGATTCGATGGAAGATGCGTTGTTGAAACTCAACATCGGTTCGCCTGAATCGGAGTTGATCAATACCATTTTCCGTGTGGCGCACTCCATCAAGGGCGGTAGCGCCACCTTTGGCTTCACCGAGATTGCCTCGTTCACGCATACCTGTGAAACCCTGCTCGACGAGTTGCGCGGTAATCGCATGCAAGTCAGCAGGGGCATCATGGATCTGCTGTTGAAGTCCGTCGATGTGATGCGCGACATGTTGCGCGCGGTGCAGAACAAAACCACGGTGGATGCGCAGCGTATTGCCGATCTACAGTTCGATCTGGAAGTGGCCATCATGCAGAAGGGCAGCGCCGTAGCGGCGCCTGCGGCGGCAACGCCTACGCCCACCAGCCTAACCGCAGCGATTCCAGTCGCTGCCGAGCTGGATTTGCCGGTGTGGCAGATTGTGTTCCGCCCCTATCCGCAGTTGTTTGCACACGGCAACGACCCGCAGCGCATGTTGCGTGAGCTCCATGAGCTCGGCAAAGTCGAAGTGACTGCCGACGCTAGCGCGGTGCCCAACTTGCAAGATCTGGATGCTGAATCGTGTTTCTTGTCCTGGGACTTGCGCTTGAGTTCAGAAGTCACGCGCGAGGTTATTGCCCAGGTGTTCGATTGGGCTGAAGGCGATTGTCATCTTGAAATCAAGCTACTGTCGGTAGCCCAGGCTGCGCAGTCCATTGCCGTGGTCAGTACCGCGACGTCGGTAGAGCCAAGCGAGCCCGCTGCTTCCAATGTAGTCGCGATGAAAGCCCCGGTAGCCAAAGCGGCTGCGGCACCGGCCGAACCGGCGGCGGAAAATGCTCGTCAAGCAGTGGGCGACTCCGGTTCGATCCGCGTCAGCATCGAGAAGATCGACGAGTTGCTGAACACTGTTGGCGAATTGGTGATTACTCAATCCATGCTCGGCCAGTTGGGCATGAGCTTCGATGGACCTTCTGCCGAACAACTACGTACCGGTCTGGCGCAGCTCGAACGCAACGTGCGCGAGTTGCAGGAAAGCGTCATGCGCGTGCGCATGTTGCCGATCAGTTTCGTCTTCAGCCGCTTCCCGCGCATGGTGCGTGACTTGTCGAATCGCCTCGGCAAGGACATCGAATTGAAGCTGACCGGTGAGAACACCGAACTTGACAAGACCGTCTTGGAGAAGATCGGCGATCCGCTGATTCACTTGGTGCGTAACAGCATCGATCACGGCATTGAGAAGCCCGAGGTGCGTCTTGCGGCTGGCAAACCGGCCATGGGCACCGTGCATCTGGACGCGTATCACAAGGGCGGCAACATCACCATCGAAGTCAAAGACGATGGCGGCGGCATGAACAAGGAACGCATTCTGGCCAAGGCTCGCGAACGCGGCCTGGTCGGCCCGAATGAAGTACTCAGCGACGATCAGATTTGCGATTTGATTTTCGTGCCTGGGTTCTCTACCGCAGAACAAACCACCGATGTATCCGGCCGCGGCGTCGGCATGGATGTGGTGCGGCGTAATGTCAAAGAACTGGGCGGTTCCATTGAAGTGCGCACTGTGGCCGGCAAGGGCTCGCGCTTCCTGATCACCTTGCCGCTGACGTTGGCAATTGTCGATGGCCAGTCGGTATCGGTGGGCGGCGAAAACTACATCGTGCCGCTCACGGCCATTATCGAATCCATGCAGCTCAAACCGACGATGGTGAATCTGGTGGCGGGCCGCGGCGAGGTATTCCGCTTCCGCGACGAATATCTGCCGATTGTGCGCTTGCATCAAATGTTCGGCGCCAAGCCGCGCACCACCGAACTGACCGAAGGCTTGTTGATGGTCGTCGAAGGCGATGGCCGCAGAGCCGGATTGTTTGTCGATGATCTGCTGGGTCAACAACAGGTGGTCATTAAGTCGTTGGAAACCAACTACCGGCGAGTGGCAGGCGTGTCGGGCGCCACCATTCTCGGCGACGGTTCGGTGGCCCTGATTCTGGATATTCCGGAAATCATCAGGGTGGGCACAGAGTGTATCGCTGCTTGAATCATGCTTATTGAACCAGGCATAGGGACTTAGTTAGTTTTTTATCAGGTGGAAACAGCGTATGAAATTTGAAAACTTCAGCATCAAGGCCCGGTTGTTCGCAACCCTCGGGTTGTTGGCGGCGGTGCTCTGCGTCGTTGGTCTCATGGGGTTCATGGGGCTGCGCGGCAGCAACGACAACCTGCACGTGATGTTTCACGGCCGTCTCATACCGGCAAGTTGGGTCGACGAACTGACCACCATGCACCGCAAGGGCATCGAGGCCATCGAGTTGGCGACCATTAAACAGGACGCTGAGTCAGTCGCCACGGCCGTGGAGCTGGTCAAAGCCAAGAGCGAGCACATCCGGGCGACCTGGACCAACCTGCAAACGACTGAAGGCACCGACGCCGAGAAAAAGCTGATCGAAGCTTTCGGCGCGTTGAACAACAGCATTCTCACTATCAACGAGACCGCGGTTGGCAACCTGCAGGCCGCCGGCTTCGACAAGGCTGAAACAGCCATGCTCGAACAAGCCCGGCCCAAGTACGAACAGTTGACCACCACCGTCGATGAATTGAAGGCCGCGCAGATCAGCGCTGCACAGGTTGCATGGGACGAGGCGCAAGCACAGTTCCGCACCGAGAGCATCCTGATGCTGGGTTCGATCGTGGGCGGTTTGTGCCTGGCGGCATTATTCGGCACGTTGTTGGTGCGCTCCATCGTCAACGCCATCAATGTGGCGGTGGCTGTTGCCAATCGCATTTCGCAAGGTGAGGTGGGTAATCGGATCGATGTGCATAGCCATGACGAACTGGGCCAGTTGCTGGGGTCGTTGCAGACCATGGACACCAAGTTGGTGGAGATTGTGTCTTCAGTGCGCACTACAGCCGATGCGGTGGGCAGCGCCGCCAGCGAGCTGTCGCAGGGCAATGACGATCTGTCCAGCCGCACCCAGGAACAGGCGTCGGCGCTGGAAGAAACTGCTTCCAGCATGGAAGAGATGACCGCCACCGTAAAACAGAATGCCGACAACGCGCGTCAAGCCAATCAATTGGCAGCCGGTGCGCGCGAGCAAGCCGAGCGCGGCGGCAGTGTCGTGCAACGCGCCATCGGCGCCATGGGCGAAATCAACGTCGCCAGCCGGCGCATTGCCGACATCATCGGCGTCATTGATGAAATTGCCTTCCAGACCAATCTGCTGGCGTTGAATGCCGCAGTCGAAGCGGCGCGTGCCGGCGAACAAGGTCGGGGTTTCGCTGTGGTGGCGACCGAAGTGCGCAATCTGGCGCAGCGTAGCGCCAGCGCCGCCAAGGAGATCAAAGGCCTGATCAACGACTCGGTGGACAAGGTAAAGGTCGGTTCGGAGTTGGTCGATGAATCCGGTCATACGCTGTCGGAGATCATGGACAGCGTTAAGAAAGTCACCGACATCGTTGCCGAGATTGCCGCGGCCAGCCAGGAACAGTCGGCCGGCATCGAACAAGTCAACAATGCCGTCGCGCAAATGGACGGCGTCACGCAGCAAAACGCAGCATTGGTGGAGCAGGCCTCTGCGGCCAGCAAAGCCATGCAGCAACAGGCTACCTCGTTGGTGCAGCAGATCAACTTCTTCAAGTCTGCGGCGCTGGCGCAGAGCAGTGGCTTCGGCGCGCATACGCCGAGCGTTGCCAACGCCAAAGTGGCGCAGCGCGCCAAGACTCCGGTCGGCGCGGCACCCAAAGTGATGCCAAGCGCGGTCAAGCGGCCTGCGGTACAGCAGCCCCGACCGATGGCCAGGGCCAGCGGCGACAACAGCTCGTGGCAAGAGTTTTAGTGCCCTTCCTGACTCGGGCGTACGTAGTGCGCATTGAGTTTCCCACCACTCGCGATTGATGGTGGTGGGTAGGAAGGGTGGTTCGACGTGAACGTTGTGGAGATCGATATGAATGCAATTGCTGTTAAACCCTCCGAGTCGGGTCTGCCAAATGGACCAGCGGCCGACAGCACCAAGCAGATGCTGACCTTTGTGTTGGGTGATGAGACCTATGGCGTGGATATTCTGCGCGTCCAGGAAATTCGCGGCTGGCAACCGGTAACGCGCATTCCGCAATCGCCGCGCCATGTACTGGGCGTGCTGAATCTACGCGGCTCCATCGTGCCGATTGTGGATCTGCGCATGCGCCTGGACTTCGAGCGCGCCGAATACACCGCCGTCACCGTCATCATCGTGCTGTCGATTCAAAGCGCGCATGGCCATCGCGATGTTGGCGTGGTCGTCGATGCGGTTTCGGACGTGGTGGACGTGCAGACCAATGAAGTGAAGCCGCCGCCGGATCTCGGCCCGCAAGTGAACACCGAATACATCCAGGGCTTGGCAACGATTGCCGAACGCATGGTGATGTTGCTCGACATCGATCGCTTGATCGGCGCCGACATCATGGAAGCCACGGCGCTGGTGGCCTAATACGTTACCTGGCAGCGGATGCCGATGCGGATTCTTTTTGTTGGTCGGAAAGCGGCGAGTATCGCGATTCATGATGCCCATTCAGCTCGAAAAATCTGCTGCGTCCGCCGCACTCGACATTCAGTTGGGCGATCAAGAGTTCAACTTCATCCGCACGGTGGTGGAAAAGAACGCCGGCATTATTCTCAACGCCACCAAGCGCCAGTTGGTGCAGGGGCGTCTGGCGCGACGCATGCGCGAGTTGGGGTTGAGCACCTTCGCCGAGTATTGCGAAGTCGTGCGCAACGGCGGTCCCGAGGAATTGGTCGGACTGATTAACGCTATTACCACCAATGTGACCTCGTTCTTTCGCGAGGTCCATCATTTCGATTCGCTGTCGGCGGTGATGTTGCCGGAGGCCATGGGACGCAACGAACGCAGTCGGCGCCTGCGCATTTGGTCGGCTGGTTGCTCCAGCGGCGAAGAGCCGTACTCCATTGCCATGGCGGCCGCCGAAACTCTGCATGGCGTGCGCGGCTGGGATTTCAAAATTTTGGCCACCGATATCGATAGCGAAATACTCAACACCGCTGCGCAGGGTGTTTATCCCGCAGAGCGTTTGCAGGGCGTGTCCGACGAGCGGCGCAAGCGCTGGTTCGTGGCCGGCGTTGGTGCGCAGGCGGGTCAGGTGCGTATCAAGCCGGAACTGCAAACCTTGATTACTTTCAAGACGCTCAATCTGATGGGCGAATGGCCAATGCAGGGTCCGTTCGACGTGATTTTTTGTCGCAATGTGATGATTTATTTCGATCAGCCAACCAGGGAGCGCTTGTTGTTGCGTTATGCGCAACTGCTGGCGGACGGCGGTTATCTGTGTTTGGGACATTCCGAATCCATCCACATGCAACACGCGCAGTTCAAACTCGTCGGGCGAACTATTTATAGAAAAACCAAAGGCTAGTCTGTGTTGTCAAAAGTAGCCGATCCAAAACAGCCGTTGCCCAGGCCCATGCCCGGTTTCGATAATGTGCGGCGCTATCGCGACCCGGTTTCGGGCAATGTGATCGCCAAGCTATTGCCGGGCGATTTCTATGTCACGCGCGAAGACGAGGTGCTCGATACCGTACTGGGCTCGTGTGTGTCGGCGTGTATTCGCAATCCGCATACCGGTGTGGGCGGCATGAATCATTTTATGTTGCCGCATCCGCGCAGCAACGAGAGCGGTGACTCATGGGGTTCGGTGGCCAGCAGTGCTACGCGCTACGGCAGCGCCTCGATGGAACAGTTGATCAATAAGATTCTCACCGGCGGCGGCAGCCGCGCCGATTTGGAAGTGAAAATTTTCGGCGGCGCCAAAGTGCTGGCGGCGATGACTGATGTCGGCCACCTCAACGTGAAGTTTGTGCGCGAGTTCCTCAAGCAGGAAGGACTGAAAGTGGTGTCGGAGGATGTCGGCAATATCACACCGCGTCACATTCAATACTTCCCGGCGAGCGGCAAAGTGCGAGTCAAGCATTTGGGCAACTCGCAATCCGCCAAGTTGGTTTCTCAAGAAGTGTCTTACAGCAAAACGCTGGCTACGCAGCCGGTGGCTGGTCCCATCGACTTGTTCTGATCATTGCAAGGCGCACGATAACAATGGCAAAGAAAAAAGTATTAATCGTCGACGACTCGGCACTGGTGCGCCAGTTGCTGACCGAGATGCTGCACGGCGATGCCGATCTGGAGGTGGTTGGCACCGCGGCAGATCCATTCGCGGCGCGCGAAAAGATCAAACTGCTGAATCCCGATGTGATCACCCTGGATGTGGAAATGCCGCGCATGGACGGCGTGACCTTTTTGGAAAACCTGATGCGCTTACGACCGACGCCGGTAGTGATGGTGTCGTCGCTCACGCAGAAGGGCGCTGAAGTCACGCTGCGTGCGCTGGAATTAGGCGCGGTCGATTTTGTGTCCAAACCCACGGTGGATCTGGCGGGCACGCTGCATCAGTACGCCGGCGAGTTGATTGCCAAGGTGAAGATGGCGGCCGGCGCCAATGTGAACCGACGCATCGGCACTGCCGTAAAGGCCTTAGCGACGGCGGTACCGCCTAAGCTCAGCGCCGACGCGGTGCTGCCGACGCAGGCGCGCAGCGGCGGCATGTTGCGCACCACGGAGCGGATTATCGCTATCGGCGCCTCGACGGGCGGCACCGAAGCCTTGCGCGAAGTATTGTGCGCATTGCCGCCAGATGCGCCGGCGGTGGTCATTTCTCAACATATCCCTGCCGCGTTTAGCAAACCGTTTGCGGAACGCTTGGATAAGGTATCGGCGATGAAGGTGTTTCATGCCGAAGATGGCCAATACATTCTGCCCGGCCATGCCTACGTGGCCCCCGGCGATAAACACTTGTTGGTGGAGCGCGACGGCGCGCGCTATCTATGCCGCTTAAGCAATGGGCCACCGGTCAATCGGCATCGTCCCAGCGTCGATGTAATGTTTCGCTCGGTGGCGCAAAAAGTCGGCCCGAATGCGGTGGGCGTGATTTTGACCGGCATGGGCGACGACGGCGCGCGCGGTCTGAAAGAGATGCTGGATGCCGGTGCGCACACCCTGGCGCAGGATGAGGCCAGCAGTGTGGTGTGGGGCATGCCGGGCAGTGCGGTGAAGCTGGGCGCCTGTCAGCGCGTTGAGCCGTTGAGCAAAATTGCGCAGATCATGCTGGAGCTGGCGCATGCGCCACGCGGCAAAGCCGTTGCTCATGGAGCTTAACCGTATGGGGGGTTTAGATATTGGCGGTTTGTCCGATAAATACCTCGGATGGCTCGTAGGTTTTGAGGATTGAAGACCATGTCAGAAGTTGCTAATTCGGTCAGTGCCAACGATGCCGGCAGTACGGCCCAACATTCCGCTTTGGCGTTTCAGTTCGTTGCGGACCTGGCTGCGGAACTTTCCGTCGGTCGCGTCGAGTTGCCGGCATTTCCCGACGTGGCGACGCGCGTGCGCAAAGCACTCGCGGATGATCAGGTTGCGCCGGATCAAATCGCACGGGTGGTTGGATCGGAAGCCGGGTTGGCGGCGCGCGTGATGACGCTGGCGAATTCGGCGGCGCTCAATCGCAGCGGCAAGAGCATTACCGAACTCAAGACTGCGATCAATCGCATCGGTTACAACAACGTGCGCACCGCGGCGGTGGCGTTTGCCATTTCGCAGTTGCGTCGCGCCGACGAGCTGCGCCCCATCAGCAAACAATTGGAAAGTTTGTGGCGTGAAGCCACCATGGTGGCGGCGTTGTGTCATGCGCTGGCGGCGCGCGCACCAGAGATCAATAGCGACGAGGCCATGTTGACCGGCCTGATTCACAACGTCGGCAAAATTTACATCCTGGCGCGCGCGCATAAATACGAAGAGTTGTTTTCGAACCCACAGGCCATGAGCTTGGTGGTGCGCGATTGGCAGGCCAATGTCGGCAAAGCCATCGTCGAGAACTGGGGCTTTGCCCAGCACATTGCCGATGCGGTAGGCGACCATGAGGAGGTCGAGCGTGTCGTGGGCTTTGCGGATCTGACCGATGTGTTGACCGTTGCCGTACTGTCTTCGAGTTTTTGCAACCAGGAAGGCATCGACCTCGAACTCAACATGCAGGGCGTGCGCGCCTTCAGCCGGCTGGGGTTGGACAACGAAAAATTTGGCAACGTCATGCGCGATTGCATTGAAGAAATTACCGCGTTGCGCACCGCGCTCGGCGATTAGGCGCCGGGCAAACCGATTGCAACGCACATGAACAGTTACGCACCGTCGATGATGACCGAGATGGACGCGCAATCCGCAGCGTTCCGCTTTGTGGCGCTGCTGGCGGCGGAGGTCAGCAACGGCCAGATCGAGTTGCCGGCGTTTCCGGAAGTGGTGGCGCGCGTCAAGAACGCGCTGAGCAGGGACGATGTCACGCCGGTCAAAATTGCGCAGTTGGTCGCCTCGGAAGCCGGGTTAGCGGCGCGCCTCCTGACCATGGCGAACTCCGTCATCATGAATCCTTCCGGCACTGCCATCACCGAACTGAAGTCGGCGATCGTCAGAATCGGTTACAACAATGTGCGCACCACCGCGGTGGCATATGCGATCACCAAGCTGAAGCAAGCCGACCAGTTGCAGGCGATTCGCAAGGAACTGGAGTTGCTGTGGCGCGAAGCCACTACCACCGCGGCGCTCTCGTGGGCCATTGCCAAGCGCGTGCCGCAGCTCAATGCCGATGAGGCGATGCTGGCTGGCCTGGTGCATAACATCGGCAAGCTATACATCCTGTCGCGCAGCCAGCGCATGGCAGGCCGTGCGTTTAATGCCGACGATACCGCGCCCATCGTGCGCGACTGGCATGCCAACGTCGGCCGGGCGATTGTGGAAAATTGGGGATTTGCGGCGAACATTGTTGCGGCAGTCGGCGATCACGAAGAGCAGGACCGCTGCCCCAGACAAGCTGATTTGGCCGATGTGTTGCAACTGGCCACTAGCCTGCGCGGGCAGGTGGCCGCGCCACTGCCTGAGTTGCCGGCGGAATTGGGCAACTCCAGCGTGGTGGTGCGACTCGGCCTGAATCAAGCCAAGGTCCGGCAGATTGTGCAAGAGGGCGCCCAGGCGATGGGCGCGCTGCATAACGCCCTCGGTGGTTGATCAGGCTCTAACAGGCTGTTGAAAATGAGATTTTCAACAGCCTGCTAAGCAGTTCAGCGGCTGTCTTTGGTATCGCTCGCGCCGCTCTTTGCTGTCCGCTAGCAGTCTGCTCCGGTATCCTTGCCGCCTTCCGTTTCAGGCCGCATCGATACCCACCATGCAAGAACGCTACGAACCCGCCGTCGTCGAATCCCAAGCCCAGCAGTACTGGGACCAGCATCAGGTCTTTGCCGCCACGGAAGACCTAACGAAAGACTCCTCTAAAAAAGACAAGTACTACTGCCTGTCGATGTTCCCCTATCCGTCGGGCCGCCTGCACATGGGCCATGTGCGCAACTACACCATTGGCGATGTGTTATCGCGCTTCATGCGTATGCAGGGCAAGAATGTGTTGCAGCCCATGGGCTGGGATGCCTTCGGTCTGCCCGCCGAAAACGCCGCGATGATGAACAACGTGCCGCCGGCCAAGTGGACCTACGACAACATCGCGTACATGAAAAAGCAGCTCAAGTCATTGGGCTTGGCAATCGACTGGAACCGCGAAGTCGCCACCTGTACGCCGGAGTATTACCGTTGGAACCAATGGTTCTTTCTGCGCATGCTGGAAGCAGGCACCGCTTACAAAAAAACCGGCACGGTGAACTGGGACCCGGTGGATCAAACCGTGCTCGCCAACGAACAAGTGGTGGACGGACGCGGCTGGCGCACCGGCGCGCTGGTGGAAAAGCGCGAGATCCCCATGTACTACCTGCGCATCACGCAGTACGCAGATGACTTGCTGGGTGCGCTGGATGGTTTGCAAGGCTGGCCCGAGCGGGTGCGTGCTATGCAGGCCAACTGGATCGGTAAAAGCGTGGGTGTGCGCTTTGCTTTCACGCACGACATCAAAGGCGATGACGGCAAGTTGATCGGTGACGGCAAGATGTGGGTGTTCACTACCCGCGCCGACACCATCATGGGCGTGACCTTCTGCGCGGTGGCCGCTGAACATCCGCTGGCAACACTGGCTGCACAGAACAATCCAGCGCTCGCCGCATTCATCGAAGAATGCAAACAAGGCACGGCACAGGAAGCCGAACTGGCACAGATGGAAAAGAAAGGGTTGGCCACGGGCTTGTTCGTTACACATCCGCTGACTAAAGAACAAGTGCCGGTGTGGGTGGGCAACTATGTGCTGATGGGTTACGGCGAAGGCGCGGTGATGGCAGTGCCGGCGCATGATGAGCGTGATTTTGGTTTTGCGTTGAAATACAACTTGCCCATTCGTTTTGTTATCGGTAGGGGCGCACCCGTGTGTGCGCCCTCCGCAGAAGGAGCGACACATGGGTCGCCCCCTACGGAATGGCAGGAATCGTTTGCCGACCACGGCGTCTGCGTGAACTCCCGTAAGTACGATGGGCTGAATTACCAGCAAGCCATCGACGCCATCGCTGCCGATCTCAAAGCACTCAGCCTCGGCGACAAACAAACCCAATGGCGCTTACGCGACTGGGGCATTTCACGCCAGCGTTACTGGGGTTGCCCGATTCCGCTGATTCATTGTCCGAGTTGCGGCGATGTGCCGGTGCCGGATGATCAACTGCCGGTGCTGTTGCCGGAAGACAAAGTGCCGGATGGCAGCGGCAATCCATTGGGCAAAGATCCGGCGTTCTACGAATGTAGTTGCCCCAAGTGTGGTGCTAAGGCGCGCCGCGAAACCGACACCATGGATACCTTTGTCGATTCGTCGTGGTATTTCTTGCGTTACGCCTGCGCGGATAACAGCAACGCGATGGTCGATGAGCGCGTGAACTACTGGTTGCCGGTGGATCAATACATCGGCGGTATCGAACATGCGATTTTGCATTTGTTGTATTCGCGCTTCTGGACGCGAGTGATGCACGATTTGAAATTGGTGAAGGTGCAAGAGCCGTTCACCAATCTGCTGACGCAGGGCATGGTGCTCAACGATATTTATTTGCGTAAGCCGGCAGTCGGCCGCATTCAATACTTCAATCCCGCTGAAATCGACTGGCAAACCGACGACAAAGGTCAGCGCACCAATCCGACCTTGAAAACCGATGGCCAGCCGGTGGAGTTCAGCGGCATTGGCACCATGTCCAAGTCCAAAAGCAATGGTGTCGATCCGCAGAAGCTGGTGGAAGAGTTCGGCGCCGATACCGCGCGGCTGTTCATGATGTTCGCCGCGCCGCCAGAACAAACCTTGGAATGGTCGGATGAAGGTGTGCATGGCGCGCATCGCTTTATGAAGCGCTTGTGGCGCACGGTGTATGAGCATGTTAGTGCGCCCCCGCTAAGGATGCCCCCTCCCTCACCCTCCCCCGCGAGCGGGGGAGGGCAAGAAGCAGAACCCTCCCCTGTTCCACGGGGGAGGGCAGGGTGGGGGCAGCTCACCACTGCACAAAAAGACCTGCGTCGCCTCTCACATCAAACGCTGGCGAAAGTCACCGACGATATTCAACGTCGCCGCGTGTTCAACACCGCCATTGCGGCAGTGATGGAGTTGCTGAATGCTGTCAGCAAGTTCAACGACAGCAGCGACCCAGGTCGAGCCGTGGTGCAGGAAGCGTTGGATGTTGCCGTGTTAACGCTCTCGCCGATTGTGCCGCACGCCTGCCATGCCTTGTGGCAACAGTTGGGCCATGCCACTGCGTTGATCAACGAACCGTGGCCCAAGGTTGATCCGGCCGCCTTGCAGCAAGACACCTTGGAAATCGTGGTACAGGTCAACGGCAAGCTGCGTGGTCGCGTCAACATTGCCGCCACGGCCAGTCAGGACGACGCGCGCGCGGCGGCATTGGCCGACGACAACGTTAAGAAGTGGGTCGAGGACAAGCCAATCAAGAAATTTATTTACGTACCCGGCAAGCTGATCAATGTGGTCGTCTAACGTGCGCAAACTGCCTGGACTACTGTTGATGGCGTTGCTGTTGTCGGTGTTTTTGTCAGCTTGTGGCTGGCAACTGCAAGGTGTACGTCGCGTCCCCGAGCGTCTGTCGCCGTTGTACCTGGACCTAAAGGACGCGCATTCGCCGTTTTCCCGATCGTTGAGCCGACGCCTGCGTGAAGCGGGTGTCAATGTGACGGCGGATAAGTCCAGTGCGCAGTCCATCTTGCGTATCCGAAAAGATACCAGCGGCCATACGGTCTCGTCGGTGTCGGCGTTGAACGAACCGCAACAGTACGAGGTGTATTACAACGTCGAGTATCTACTGGAGCGGACCCAAGCCGGCGCCGAGGCGGTCTTGCCGTTACAGGCGATGAATGCGGCGCGCACTATCAGCTACGATAAAACCCTGGCATTGGCCAAGCAGCGCGAGGAAATTGCATTGCGCAACACCCTGGCCGATGAGTTGGCCAGCCAAGTGCTGCGACGATTAAGTTTGTTGTCCGTCGATGAGACTGCGCCAGTTAGTATCGAGCCTTGATTGGTTTTTATAGCGAGATTCATTGGCAACAGAGACCGCCATGCCTGACGATAGATTGAAACAGCTCAGTAGACAATTCCTGGTTCGCACGAGCGAAGAGCTGGCGCTGTTGCGTGCGCAGCTTGCACGCGCCCGCAGTGGTGATGTTGCAGCATTAGCGGAAATTCAGCGTCTCGTGCACCGCATTAACGGCAGCGGCGCCATGCTTGGCTTTAATGCTGTCAGCGATTGCGCCAAGCAGATCGAAATTATCTTGCGTCGCATGGAATCTGTGCCCACCGATGCAGAGTGGCGAGTGATCCTTGACCAGTTGCAGCGGATAGAGACCGAACTGGCGAAACTGCCGCCACCTATCGACGAGTGAGCGGCGCGATGCTCTGTGTATGCGATGTGGCTGTGCAGCACGTAATCGAGTTGCTGCGGCGTTTTGGTTTGCACTCGGTGGCAGTATCGTCCGACGCCGCCATTCCCGGTTCCTATTGGGGCGAACGCGAAGCCGGGCTGCTCGGCGACCGAATTTATTTCCGCAGCGATACCCCCTTGCAATCGGTGCTGCATGAAGCCGCCCACTACGTGTGTATGGATGGTGAACGCCGCACTGCGTTGAACAAAGACGCCGGTGGCGATTACGACGAAGAAAACGCCGTGTGTTACCTACAGATATTGCTGGCCGATCACCTCGACGGTTTCGGTCGCGACCGTATGCTCGCCGACATGGACGCCTGGGGCTATACCTTCCGCCTCGGCTCCGCGCGTGCCTGGTTTGAACAGGAAGCGGACGATGCACGGCAGTGGTTGGTGCGCGAGGGTGTGATTGATGAGGGGGCGCAGATTACTTGGCGGTGTCGGAGTTGAGTGCGACTGCTGCTGATCAATCACAATGGACATTCCAGGTCGGATCAACGCCACGCTTGAGGTGCGCGTTGCTTTGAACGCATCGGTTCGAGGCGTTTGTTATCCGATAATTTTGTCGTACTCGGCATGGCTTCCGATCCAGAACCATGTGACGTCGTCGTTCTCCAGAAGTCCGACGGCGCGGTATCCGCGCGTTACTCGCACGGAGTAGACCGGTTCGCGCTCGTGAACCTTCTTGAACTGGAGGCTGGGATGCTTGGGATCTTCGCGAAAGAGCCGGTAGGCCTTCTGAGCGGCGTCCCGGACTTCGCGAGGGAGCTCGCGGTGCGCCGCCCAGAAGCGCGGCGTTGTGCGCGAGTTCACAGCTTCTCGGGGTCGAGTTCTGTGGTTCGGCCAGCCGCGCGGTC
>JANMSB010000045.1:0-5590 GCA_031388915.1 Pseudomonadota bacterium
TCGGAACAAAAGCTCAGTACTGCATTGTCAGTGGGCGCCAGCATTTTGGGCGCCTTCTTCGGCCGCAAAGTCGCCAGCAGCGCCAATGTTGGCCGCGTCGCCACTGCTGCACGTTCCGCCGGTCGCATCTCGCGCGAGAGCCAGGATGTCGATCAAGCGGCTGGCAGTCTGGAAACCGTGCAGCAGCGCTTCGCAGACCTGCAAGCCGAGCTAGAAACGGAAATTGCCAAGGTGCAAGCTGAGCTCGATCCCGTGGCGATTGCGCTTGTTAGTATCGAAGTCAAACCGCGCAAGACTGATACGGTGGTGAGCGAAGTGGCGCTGGTGTGGCAAGCGGTGTAACGGTATTACTTTCGAGAAAGGGTCACCCACGGCGTTGCGAAGGCCGAAGATTATCCCTGGGGGACAAGTTCAGAGTGCAGATTGAGTGAAATGAGCGCAGCTCAGTTCTGTGGCTTGCTCCCAAGCAACACAAAAAAGCTCGCTGATGTGTGGCTGCGGTTGCACGAGCATTTATACCGACTTATTATCGATACCGTGTATAGATAGATATAAGTCGGTATAAAAGCCATGGACCCGATCAAAAACCCGTTTTCTCCCGGTGCTGGCTCTCCGCCTCCCGAGTTGGTGGGGCGAGACCCAATTCTTGAGCAGGCGCGAATCCTGTTGGGCAGGGTGAAACAGAAAAAATCGGAAAAAAGCATGTTGCTGACCGGCTTGCGCGGGGTGGGCAAGACTGTGTTGCTGAATGAGATAAAGCGCATGGCAGACAACGATGGGTATCACACCATTTCTATCGAGGCGCACGAAGGCAAAGCATTGGGTCCGTTACTGATTCCGTATTTGCGCAGCCTGCTCTTTGATCTGGACCGGATTGCCGGAACCGGAGACAAGGTCAAACGTGGCTTGGCGGTGCTCCGTAGCTTTATCGGCGCAATCAAGGTTACGGTGGACGATGTTAGTTTCGGGTTGGATATTGAACCGGAGCGGGGGACGGCTGATAGCGGCGATTTGGAAATTGATCTGCCGAGTCTGTTTGTTGCAATTGGTGAAGCCGCTGAGGATCGTAAGAGCGCAGTGGCGATCTTCATTGATGAGATTCAATACTTCAGCCAGAAAGAGCTGGGCGCTCTCATCATGGCGATGCACAAAATACAGCAGCGCCAATTACCGGTGGTATTGCTCGGCGCTGGCCTGCCTATCCTGCCAGGTATGGCCGGCGAATCGAAGTCGTATGCGGAGCGGTTATTCAGCTTCCCGAATATTGGGGCGCTCTCGCAAGAAAATTCTGCGAAAGCATTACAAGATCCCGCACGAGTAGCCGGCGTTGCTTTTGAGGTTGACGCACTGGACGAGGTTTTTCGTCTGACCAAGGGCTACCCTTATTTTCTTCAGGAGTGGGGCTACGTTGCGTGGAATCTGGCAACTGCCAGCCCGATTACTTTGCAGGTTGTTCGGGATGCCAAGAACACGGTTATTCCGCGTCTTGACGAGAATTTTTTCCGTGTTCGTTATGATCGCCTGACACCCAGCGAAAAGAACTTCTTGCGGGCGATAGCAGAGCTTGGGCCGGGTGCGCATCGCACCGGGGATATTGCCGACATTCTGAAAGTTAAGGTTACCAGTCTTGGTCCAGTCCGGGCCAAACTGATCAACAAAGGAATGATCTTCAGCCCGGCGCACGGCGATATGGACTTCACCGTCCCGCTCTTTGATGATTTCATGATCCGTGCAATGCCTACATTCAAACGGTAACCGTTTGTTCATAAAACCCAATCTAAGGGTGTCGAAGCATCTCGCCAAAATGCGTACTGAATTTCTCTCACGGGCTGTGAGAGAAACAGTGGTGGTATTCAAAGGCAAGCTTCCCACGGCCAATCAAGAAGTAATTTCGACGCCAATCCATGTATAGAAGAGTTAGGTCGATGCTGGTGCTTGTTCGATAGTCGCAACGGCGCTGAAGTTTTGACTGGCGTGACGGTGGCGGCTTGGTGGCGTTATGCTGACGCAAAAGATTCTGACCATAAGTGCGATGGTTGCCTTCCCAATCAACTCGGAGGGCTATGGAGTGGAAATGCAAGTAAACGCCGATTTGATAAAGGCCGAACGCGAGAAGCGTGCGTGGAGCCAGGAACACCTTGCTGCGGCAGCTGGTGTCGGCCTAAGGACGATTCAGCGTGTGGAGTCATCCGGCATCGCTTCGAAAGAGACTGCGCAGGCATTGGCTGCGGTATTCGAATGCCAAGTACAGCATCTGGTTATGAAATCACAGGAGCAGCCAGTCACTCCATTCTGGAGACGCCCATACTCCATCGTCGCAAGTATGGCTGCGATCCTGTTGTCTGTGCTCCTCATGGCTACTCGAGCACACGCGGGTGAGATCATGCTCGATATTACTTTGACGCTTTCCAGTCACGACGCCAAAGTCTTCAAACTGATCACCAAGGAAGGACAGCAGGCCGAAGCAAGTGTAGACAATCAGATAAAGATCGTGCTGATTCCGACCGCCGAGGGGAACGACCGCATATTACTCACGGCCGAGATTTATGGATTCAAAGAAGGAGTCTACTCATTGCTCTCCAAACCAAAGGTGCTCACTAGAGAGGGTGTAGACGCCAAGATCCAACTGGCCATGGCGGATGGTAGCGAGGTTGATATCAACATTCGGCCGACAAGGGTGTGGCGTACGGCAGTTGACTCCAGGTAAATCGCACAGCGGCCCGGGTGTTCAGATTGCTCTGGTCCGTATCTGACTACAACGCATACAACGTTCAGTCGTCACCAGCTTGCCTAACTTCACGTCGAACTGCGACTGCTTGACGATTTGCCATTTGTGGAAGCCGCTGTCGCACAGCGTTTTGCCTTCGGCGCGCTTGTTGAGGCGTGCGGACTTGGCCTTGCGTAATTGAATGACGTTGTTGGGTGGGCCGCTCATGACGTCATCTTAATACACACGCTACTGCACAAAGCAAAAGGCCCGCATTAGCGGGCCTTTGCTCAATTAGTTGCCATGGCGCTCAGGCAACCGCCATCGCCGGCATGCTGTAACTGCGCAGGCTGGCGGCGAAGTCTTGTAGCGACTTGATGCCACTGGCTTCGGCTTGGGCGATCCATTCCTTCAAGTGTTGCAGCAACTTGTCGTTGCTCATGTTGCTGTTCCACAGCAACTGCAACTTGGTGCGGAACTCGTGCACGGTGTGCAGGGCCTTGCTGTGCTCCAACGATTTAGCCAAACGATTCTTGGCGTGTTCGTCCAGCAGCGAGCTGTCGCGCACCAGCAGCTTGCGCATGCCTGCACCCAACTTGTCGCCGGCAACGGCCAGCTCGGCGCGCAGCACGGGCAGCATGACGGTGCGGGTGTAATCGCGGACGACATGCATGCGATTGACGATCACGGCGCGTACGGTTTCCAGATCCACATGCTTGCCTTCAACCTTGATCGGCTTGGGGGCAGTGCGGTGCACCTTAGCCAGACCGAAGAATTTGAAGATCGAAATCATCGCCCAACCCGGATCGAACTCCCAAGGCTGGATAGAGAACTTGGCCGAGCTGGGGAAGGAGTGATGGTTGTTGTGCAGTTCTTCGCCGCCAATCAATAGGCCAAAGGGCATGACGTTGGTGGAGGCATCCGGGCATTCAAAGTTGCGATAACCGATGGCGTGGCCCAAGCCATTGATGACGCCGGCAGCGAGTACCGGGAAGGTCAGCATCTGGATGGCGAAGATGATGATGGACGGCACGCCGAACAAGAAGAGGTCGATGAGCGCCAGGCTGATGACGCCGGCATTGCGGTACTTGGAGTACACATTGCGTTCGACCCAGTCATCCGGGCAACCGCGGCCGTACTTATCCAATGTCTCTTGGTTGCGAGATTGTGCTTGGTACAGCTCGGCGCCTTCGGTGAGTACTTTCTTCAATCCAAAAATGACCGGGCTGTGCGGGTCTTCCGGGGTTTCGCACTTGGCGTGGTGCTTGCGGTGCACGGCCACCCATTCCTTGGTCAGCATGCTGGAACTCATCCAGATCCACAGGCGGAAGAAGTGACGAATGACCGGATGCAGATCCAGGCTGCGATGGGCAGCGTCACGGTGCAAGTACACCGTTACACCAAAAATACTGACCTGCATCATGATGAGGCTGGCGAGCACATAGCCCCAGAAGCTCAGGTTCAGGTAGCCGTAGAGGAAATCAAGATTCACAGATAACTCCGGAAAGTTAGGCGCGACGGACCGCGACTATATCGAAGGGGTGAGCCGTCAACAAATAAGTTAAGCCCCTTATTACCCGGACTGTGACGGTCTCCGGCCGGGCTACTTTAGGCTGTGGCGCTTATTTGGGGATTCAACTGGCACAATAACAGCCCCTTCCCCTATTCATTTCCCGACGCTACCGCCCGATGCCCGAATTACCCGAAGTCGAAACTACCCGGCGTGGCATCCTGCCTGTCCTTAAGAATCAACGGATTGCCCAGGTAACCGTGCGCGATTCCCGGCTGCGTTGGCCAGTGTCGCCGGAATTTGCCGAGCGGGTGACTGGGCAACGCATCCTGAATGTAGAGCGTCGCGCCAAGTATTTACTGATCGAGCTGGAGCGAGGGACGGTCATCTGGCATTTGGGGATGTCTGGCAGCTTAAGAGTCCTGCAATCCGGTACGCAGCCGCAATTGCATGACCACATCGACGTAGTGTTGGCGTCGGGCCGATTGCTACGTTTTAACGATCCGCGTCGCTTTGGCTGTGCGCTGTGGACGGGTGAAGACCCGCATCGACACGAACTCATCGCTCACCTCGGACCTGAACCGCTGAGTGATGCGTTTGATACGGAGTACCTGGCGAGCAAAGCCAAGCGACGCAGCGTCGCGATCAAGCAGTTCATCATGAATGCCGAGATCGTGGTTGGCGTCGGCAATATCTATGCGAGTGAAGCGCTGTTTCGTGCCGGCATTCGCCCGCGTCGCGCTGCGGGCCGAATCAAACGCGACGAACTACAGCGGCTGGTGGCGGCCATCAAGAAGGTATTGGCCGCTGCCATTCAAGTGGGTGGCACCACCTTGCGCGACTACGTGAATGCCAATGGCGCGCCCGGTTATTTCCGGCAGAAATTGTTTGTTTATGAGCGCGCCGACGAGCCGTGCCGAAAGTGCAAGACACCGATCCGGCAAATCGTGCAAGGCAATCGATCTACTTACTACTGCGTGCAGTGCCAACACTAAGGAGAATGGCGCTTACTTAAGCCGTACAAGCTCCCTCCCTCGCTAGCGGGGGAGGGTTGGGGTGGGGGCACTCCGACACCTCAAAAGCCCGCAGTATCTGTGCTTTGCCCCCATCCTGTCCTTCTGATGCATAGGACATGCAAATGCAGCGGGCGCATGGAGGCGCAGGAGCTGCCCCCGTCGAACGGGGGAAGGGACGCTTCCTGACATTGATGGCTTAAGTAAGCGCTATTCACACTAAGGAAGGTCTGATTAATTCCCTTCTGTCATTTCGACCGAAGGGAGAAATCTGGCAAGTGATTGATAGACAACATCCAGACGAAGAAAGATTTCTCACTGCGTTCGAAATGACAGATTAATCAGACTCTCCCAAACGCC
>JANMSB010000081.1:0-10036 GCA_031388915.1 Pseudomonadota bacterium
GGGGACGCCTTTGTGGTCCTTGTCCATGAACTTGTAATAGTCGCGCGCAATGGTGATGACCATGCCGGGAGTGAGCGCTTGGTGTTGTTCCAGGTAGGTCCGATATTCGGGCGACATGTTTGCGAAGTCTTGCTGCGCTGCTGGCGTGTTCAGTTCCGGAAGTTTGCGTGAACTCAGTGCGTGCACATAAAACACCACGAATATCACTAATCCAAGCGCCAGTATGGCGCCGCCGCTCTTGCTGGCGAAGTCGGCCAGCCAGAACGATGCGGGTTGCTTTGTGCGGCTCTGTGCATCTTTGAAATACAACACTGGAAACAGTACCAATAAGATGGCGGCATTCACTTTGACCATGATCGCCAGCGAACACAGCGTCGCCAGACCGGCGTAATGCCACCAGCGCAGTGGCCTATCGCGGCGCCACAGCGCGACAAACCCCCACAAGGAAGCGATGGTGAAGAACATCTGAAAGCTATCCAGATGCACGGCGCGAAAGTGTACGGTGAATGCGTTCTCGAACAAATACAGTGAACTCAGCAACAAGGCGTGCAGCCGATGTTGGGTTATCGAATACATCAAGCCGAAGAAAGCTACCGCGCCGAACGCAGCAAACAGGCTGGGCATCAGACGCATGCCAGCAAATGAAAAGCCGGCCGGCAGTTCATCGCCGCTGATTTGTTTCTTGGCAACCAGCACGTGTGTATCGATGCCGATATTGGCGTCCGACCAAGCCTCACCCACCGCGATTAGCAGCACGCCCAATGGCGGATGTGGCTCGAAATGCGCGATGCCTTGCAGGTAACGTTCGGCGGAAGTGACGTGATAATTCTCGTCCCAGAAGAGATGCGGCGGGTTGGCGCGCCCGGCCACGAAGCACACATAGGCGATAGCGAATACCAAGAGGTAGCACAACGCGGTTTTGAGGCGATTGTTGAATCGCGTGTCGGGCTGATGTTGACCGACTTCTGGAGCAGGGAACGGTGCAGGGGCGGGCAGCTTAGTCATTGTTCGTCGGCGCGCAGTGGCTGGGTACTTTATGATGCAGTGTGTGCGGCGCCTGTGGGAGGTGTCAACGGAAGTGGTAACGGCGACACTCGCCAATCACATGTCGGTCAATTCGAGGTTGGTTATTGGATGGTACGCAAAGTTATTTCCTACTTGTACAGGCTGTCGCTGGTCCGCTTCGTCTTGACCGGCGTGCTGAATACCGCAGTGGGATTGGGCACTATCTTCGCGTTGAAGTGGTTCCTGGGCATAGGCGATACGCCTGCCAATCTGTTCGGCTATGCGGTGGGCCTGGTGGTCAGCTATGTGGTGAACTCACGCTGGACGTTTCGTTACAAAGAGTCGTTGCTGCCGGTGCTGCCGCAGTATGCGTTGGTGGTGCTGGTGGCTTATCTGGCCAACTTGGTTTGCGTCCACTTGTGCATCAACCAATTGCATTTGGATAGCTACTTGGCGCAAACCATGGGAGTGATTCCCTATGCGGGCTTGAGCTACGTATTGCTGCGTTGGTTTGTGTTTGGCAGAGCCGCGCGGTCGGTGAAAGGAATGGCTGAGTAAATCCGTATGTCATTTCGACCGAAGGGAGAAATCTTTGCAAGGTAGAGAACGTGAGACGTACAAGAACACCAAGATTTCTCCCTTCGGTCGAAATGACAAATTGATATGAAATGCGCTAATTCCATTATGCTGCCCACTTTATTCTCGGCGCGCGGAGTCTTGGCATGAAACCCCAGTTGGCCATTGTGGTCCCCTGCTACAACGAGGCAGAAGTCCTACCAGAGACTACGCGTCGCCTGCTGGCGTTGCTCGATAAATTGGTGGCTGGTGGGCTGGTGGCGGAGTCCAGCTATGTCACGTATGTGGACGACGGCAGCAACGATGCTACGTGGCAATTGATTCGCGAGTTCAATGCCGCGCATTTGCGAATAAAAGGCATCAAGATGTCGGCCAATCGTGGCCATCAAATAGCCTTGATCGCCGGGCTGTTTTCGGTGGAGGGCGAAGTCGTCGTCAGTGTCGATGCCGATTTACAGGATGACTTATCAGCCATCGAGACCATGCTGGTGGCGTACGGCGCGGGTCATGAAGTGGTGTATGGCGTGCGCAACCAACGCAGTGTCGATACGGTGTTTAAGCGTTCCAGCGCCGAGACCTATTACAAGTTGCTCAAACTGTTGGGCGTGAAAGTGGTGTTCAATCACGCCGACTATCGCCTGATGAGCCGCCGTGCCGTCGAAGCCTTGAAACAATATGGCGAAGTGAATTTATTTCTGCGTGGTATCGTGCCCTTGATCGGCTTTCGCTCCACCTCGGTGTATTACCAACGTAGCGAAAGGTTTGCCGGCGAGTCCAAATATCCGCTGAAAAAGATGCTGATGTTGGCCATCGACGGGGTTACTTCGTTCACGGCGTTTCCGCTGCGTCTGATTTCCGTCATGGGAATGTTGGTGTCGGTCGCCAGTTTGGCGATGACACTGTGGGTGTTGTGGATCAAAGTCTTCACTAGCGCCGCCATTCCCGGTTGGGCGTCTTCGGTAATTCCGATTTATTTTCTGGGCGGCATTCAGTTGCTCAGCATTGGCGTACTGGGCGAGTACGTGGCCAAGATTTATTTCGAGACTAAACGCCGGCCGCGTTATTTCATCGAAGAACAGCTGTAGGGGCGCACCTATGGCCCCCGCCGGGGCTTCCGAGGCATCCTGTGCGCCCGTCCGTTGCAGACGCGGTTTGTAGCAAGGGCGGACACGTGGGTCCGCCCCTACATTATTTGCGCATAATGCGCGCCTTATCGCGCTGCCAGTCGCGGGCCTTTTCCGTGTTGCGCTTATCGTGATCCTGCTTACCCTTGCCCACACCCAGGCGCAGTTTGGCGCGGCCATTCTTCCAGTACAGTTCCAGCGGCGTCAGTGTGTAGCCCTTGCGATCCACCGCGATGGCCAATCTTTCCAGCTCGGCACGATTCAGCAGTAGTTTGCGGGTGCGGGTCGGTTCTGGCACGAAATGGGTCGAGGCAGTGGGTAGCGCCGAAATGTGCGCGCCAAACAGAAACGCCTCGCCGTTCTTGACGAAGGCATAGGCTTCTTTTAGTTGCGCCCGACCGGCGCGCAGACTTTTGACTTCCCAGCCCTGCAAGGCAATGCCTGCCTCGTAGGTTTCTTCAATGAAGAATTCGTAGCGAGCCTTGCGGTTCTCGGCAATGGAGGAACTCTTGTTGTCGGACTTATGCTTGCTCATGCGGATCGGCGGTTACGGCGCGGTTTAGGCTCAGGGCGCGCATTGTACAGAGTGCGGCTAAACTAGCTTCACTGGTTATTACAAGGGTTAATGCAGCCGAATATGCGCGAAGTGAAACGAAATGCTTTGGTGCCCTACACGCCGGCGCAGATGTTTGCGCTGGTGGAGGATTTCGAGCGTTATCCCGAATTTTTGCCCTGGGCCTCCGGCGCCAAGCTGTTGTCCCGGGAGGGTGATGAGTTGGTGGGACGTTTGGAACTGGAACGTATGGGCGTCAAGGAGCATTTCACCACACGCAATCAGTTGCAGGCGCCCCATCAGATGTCCATGCAATTGGTGGAGGGCCCCTTCAAGGCCCTGGAGGGATATTGGCGCTTCACCGCGATTTGCGATGCCGACGGCAAACCACGCGGTACACGTGTGGATTTGAACATCCAGTTCGAGTTCAAGAGCAAGATGCTGGACATGCTGATGGGCCGATCCTTCGAAACCAGTTGCGGTTCGCTGGTAGATGCTTTCGCCAAGCGGGCCCGGGCACTGTATGGCGCGGTTAGGTAGTCTGTTACCGAGCTAGTAAAGGTAGTAAGGGGCGAGATATGAGCAAGCAATTCAAACCTGTGCGGGCTCGATGAATCGAGCCCCTACAGATCGAGGGCTCACTCCCCCAACGCCTTTCGTTTATCCCGCAGCGATGCGGCCGATCTGGCAAAGCTGAACTCGGCGGTAACTTTGTCGCGGCCGAGTATGCGCGCCAGTGTGGCTTTCACAGTGGCGGCATCGTCATCGAAATCG
Organism: Pseudomonadota bacterium; assembly: GCA_031388915.1. Taxonomy (GTDB): domain Bacteria; phylum Pseudomonadota; class Gammaproteobacteria; order Steroidobacterales; family Steroidobacteraceae; genus CAILZL01. Next base: position 4,033 of record JANMSB010000081.1, read on the forward strand.
CCATGGTGACTGGCAGTTGAAGCATCGACAGTGCCAGCCACGTTGGCATTGGGTGTCAGCACGTAATCCGCCGTGCCTTGTTTGATGAGCTGTTGCAGCGCGTGATGTTTGGTAGCGAACTTATCCATGCCAAGGATAGGCTCGCCGTCTTTCTTGAAAGGCGAGCGTAGCTTTTTCTCAAATGAATTGGACACCAGGTACAGCAATGACTTGTTGTACACCTGCGCGCAGTGATCGTCTTGCTCGGCTGTGTCTTTCAGATTGAACAGCGTGAACTTGTCGATCTGGCCAGACTGGAGCGCGGGTAAGTAAGTGTTATCGAACAGTCCAGTGGTGCACGCTGCTGCCCACAGCGTGCAGGTCTTGATCTGCACGCCTAGTCCGTTTGCAGCGGACCAACTGAACCCCGTTTCGGACTTGAGTGAATTGGCATCGAGCGCGCCTGTGTCGGTGATCATTCGTGTTAGCGGCGCCATGAAAATACTGCCGGCGCTATGCCCGGCGATGTGTATTTCAATGTCTGGATATTTCTTGCATAGCACGCGCAATTGTTCGGCGACATGGCGCGCACCGCCATCGGCCTTGAGTGTGGCCAGCAGCGCGTTCTCTTTCATTTCATCCCACATGCGCTTGCCACCGGCTAGTCGTGCAATCGGTTCCAGTGTGTCGTCAAGACGATCCAGCATGAAATCCTTGGTGGCATCCAGCACGCCTTCGGGGCGACGTTGGCGAAGGGCGTCGTTGAGCAGGTTTTTCACGGTGCTCCAGAAGTCGGTGCGCCAGATGAACGCCAACGGATACACTTCGGCTTGCAACAGCGCGGGCAAGTAATTTTCGACGCGCTGAATCGCATTGGCTTCGGGCACCAAGCCGCCGTGGGCGTACAGCAGAATGCGCCGCTTTTTCCACTTGGATGTATTGCGCGGCAAATCTACGTTGATCATGCGCGCGATGTCCTGGGCGTTGTTGCCGTAAGTGCCGTCGCTACGCAGGCCACCATCGTTGCCGATGCTGATGATGTGTGGACGCAGATCGGGGAACGACAAGCGCGAGGTGATGAGACCCGCCGACTTGACGCCGGTGCTGCGCGCTTGATCAATGATGACGGGTGCGCCTAAGCGCGCTACCCACGCATCGCGACCGTTATCCAGCCAATCGGCATAACTCACATGGCCAAAGCCCCGATGGCCCCAGTCATCCGCCCAGGAATTTTGAAACCAGAAGCCACACTGGTCGTAGCCGACGATGGCGAAGGCGTGTGCGCCGACCACATGGGGATCTTGCGGTACGTGTCCATCCTTCTTCACTTTGCCCCAGCCTTTGTGAACCATGCCGGTGACAAATAAGATTCCCACTTCGGCCAGTGCTACGTGCATGGCGACGATGTCTTTGTGGTTGACGCGAAAATACGCACCCAAGGGTCGTTGCGCGGCATCTTCGGCGCGGTCGCGGGTGATGCTGCTATTTAACCGGTCAAGCTTGGCAGGCCACAGTTTGGTGGCGCACACGCCATGTTTGTGCCAGCCCTTCATTGCGCCGCGGGCGCTGGTGCCCTCATAGTTTTCGCCGCGCCACTCGTCATACAGCTTGGCGGTTTCGTACAGCATGTGTGGGCTGGCCGCAATTTTGTCCGGATATACCTTGCGGGTACGCAACAGGTAGTTGCAGGTGGCGGCAAGCGCAAAGCCGGAGCAGGCGCCTTCTTCGCCTTGATCCAGAATCAGCGCCTTGCCGCGTAAGCGTTGTTCATAGGCTGTCAGCGTTAGTTCTTCCGGTACTTCGACCAGCGTCGGCACAAACATGCGGTCGCGAAAATCCAGTGTGTCGGGCCGGACATCGAAAGTGCGCTGCAATGCTTTGGCGGCGGCGTTCCCCGGTGCGACCGGTTTGCGGCGTGTTTTGCGCTTGGTACTGGCCATGATGTTTCCCTGCGTTGGTGCCGGTGATTAGCAAGCCCTAGAATGCGTCAGTGCAGGTCACTTCGGCAAGTGACCGACGTGGCGTTGGAGGCGACAATGAACAGCATGAATATCGGCAGACATGGGCGAGCTTTACTCTGGCTCGTGGTGGGCGCGGTGTTGGGCGGTGCGGTGACGCACACCCTACACGCCCAGCAAGGTGGCATTCAGCGCACCATGCTGTTTCGTACTGATGTACCGCAGGCTAGCGCGCCAATGGAAGTGATCCTGGGTACGGCGGAGATTCCTGCCGGTAGTCATGCCGGCAAGCATCTGCATAGTGGGATGGAGGTGGGTTACGTGTTAAGCGGCACCGCAGTCATGGAAGTGGCGGGCGAAGCCCCGCTCACCTTGAAAGCAGGCGACACGTACTTCATTGCCCCCGGCAAAGTACATGACGCCAAGGCCACCGGCGACACGGCCGCCAAGGTGTTGGCGTTTTACCTGGTCGAGAAGGGCAGGCCGTTGGCGACCGCGGCTCCGTGAATATCGCGAACACTATGAGCTGCGTGGTTGCGCCCGCAATGCGTTATGCTCGCATTTCGGTGTCGATTTTGATGAGGCATTCATGGAGTTTCTCGGCACGCACATCGCGAGCATCGCGCAGGTAATTCAACTGTCGGTGGCGCCGGTGTTCCTGTTGGCCGGTGTGGGCGCGATATTGAATGTCTTGGTGGGACGTCTGGTGCGCATCGTTGATCGAGCGCGTGTCACGGAGACGCAGATGAAGGAGGCCGACGAGGTGGGGATGAAGGAGCTGCGCGAGCGGTTGGATGTGCTGGGCCGACGGGCGCGTTTAATCAGCCGCTCCATTACGCTGAGCGTGATCTGTGCGGTGTTGGTGCCGATTGTGATTGTCAGCCTATTCATCAGCGTGCTGCTTCAGGTGAATCTGGCCATCCCCATTGCGGTAGCGTTTATTTTCGGCCTGATCTGCTTGGCGGTCGGGCTGTTGTACTTCTTGCGCGAGGTGTTTGTCGCGACGGCTGCCTTGAGTATTGGCGTGCCGGAGAGAGAGTTGACCGAGGCCCAGCGCTTACGCCGAGTCGTCAAGAATTCTTGATGGGCGGGGGCCGGTTAGCCGGCCCTGCCACCACCCTTCAGGGGGAGCTTAGTCTTTCTTCTTGGCTCGGCCTGGACGAGTTTTGCCGTAGCTGTTACGCCAAATTTTGCCCTTGCGGGTTCTACGATCGCCTCTGCCCATGATGTCACTCCTGCCACAATTGATAATTGGATTGATAATTTGACGGCTACCACCACAACGACTGCGTCAAGTAGAAGCCGGAACCGGGCGCGCACTGTAGGGCTTGGCGTCGATTATTTCCACCGCTGCGACGGAAGAGGGTTAAATTCGGACGATTTCGTGAAGCAATGCGGGGTGTGGGCGACTACTTGCCGGGCACCATAGGGACACTAAAAACTTGGCAGTTATGTCAGAAAAAGCCTCCGAAATCCTGATTCAACCCGGCGAATACCGCACTTCTGACGACGGCAAAGTGCTGGCCGTCCAATTGAGTCATTCGCTAGCCGTGTGCATCCATGACGACACTCGCGGGGTGTCCGGTGTGTTGCATTTTCACTATGCCATGACCCATGAGGGGCGCGGCGTGGAACTCACCGATGCCATTCTGAGTTCCCACCTGTTGCTGCTCGACCTGTTTTGCAAGCAGATGCGTGCCCTGGGTGCGCGCAAAACCAGTTGGCGGGTGCGTTTGGTCGGGCATATTCCCAGTGAATTGGGCATGGAAGCGCCCGCCGCTTCGGTGATGGACCTGCTCAAGGTGTATTTCGACGACACCCGCCTGCCGGTGGAGTGTCGGGAGTTGAACCGTCCCAAGGATATTCTGCTGCGGTTGGATTCACATACCGGCCGCATTGTGGTGAGCGACGCTTCACCCGGCGCATGAGACCCGGACGAGCGTGCTTGCGCTGCTGGCTTCGGCGTGCCATTACAGGGATCATCTGACACCAGATTCAAGTCTTTGCCGGCGCACGCGCCGCCAGCACATGCCTAAAACACGCTAGGCTTCCGGCATGGTGATTGGCTGGGATCGGCACAGCCACCTAATATAAAAAGCAAAAGTTGGAGCCCCACAGGCGCGATGCAGGCCAAACAACCCCTCGACTTCGTTCCGGTGCGCAGTGACGAACACATTGCCGCAGTGGCACAGTTGGCGCGGCAGATTTGGCCGGAGCATTACCTCAGCATCATTGGTCAGGCGCAAGTCGACTACATGCTGGAGCGTGTTCAAAGTGCGGCAGCCATTGCTGCCCAGATACGCGAAGGTGATGAATACTTCTTGCTGCACGCTGGCGAACAGTGGCTGGGTTACGCCGCTATGCGCGCCGAGCCGGAAGCCCGGCGGTTGTTCATCAGTAAGTTGTATCTGCTCAAAGCGGTGCGTGGTCAAGGCTGGGGGCGCGTCGCCATGAATTTTCTGGCACGGCTGGCCGGGCAGCGCGGTTTGCACACGTTATGGCTGACGGTAAACAAATACAACCCGGCGCTCGCGGCGTATTTGCGCATCGGTTTCGTCAAGGTCGGCGCGGTGGTGACGGATATCGGCGGCGGATATGTGATGGACGACTATCGACTGGAGTGGCAACTGGAGCCCCAAGTGGAAGGGCAATTGCAAGGAATGCCCGTTGCGCTGGTTTGAGTGTTCAAAATAATAGCCATTACAACGGAGAACCTCGCATATGAATCTGCGCTTCGCTGCTCATAGCATCCGCATCCGCGTATCCACCGAAGAGTTCGCCCAACTACATGCCGGTAAGTCTTTAGGGTTGGAGGTGTCCCTGCCGCGGGGTCATGCGTTTCGCGTCAAGGTCAATCAAAGCAACACCGGCGACTGGCAGTTCGATAGCGATCCCACCGGCTTGTGGCTGAGCATTCCGCGCACCGAGCTGGATGGCTTGGCGCAGGGACTGCCCAGCAAGGCAGGGGTGGTTCGTGCGTTCGGCACCAACCACGGCGAACTGCAAGTCAGTCTGGAAGTGGATGTGAAGACGGCTAGAAGCTAAGAACAGGTTCTATCGCGTTGCAGTGGCCGCCACTAGATAGGCAATGAGATCAGCGCGATCATTTGCAGCGTTCGCCAACTGCACCGCCATCTTGTTGCCTGGCACCAATGCATTGGGATTGCTCAGCCATTTGTCCAATTGTCTGGGTGACCAAACCAGCTTCGATGTTTTCAATGCAGGCGAATAGTCGAATCCGGTTTGACTGCCGGCGCGCCGTCCCAGCAAGCCACGATGCTTGGGGCCGGCACCGTGTTCGTCGATGGAATGGCAACCACCACAGCGCGCGAGGTATAGCGTGCTGCCACGCGCTGCATCGCCAGCATCAACACATCACCCGGGCTTTTGATGGCAGCGACATTGAGTTTGCTGCTCTTCAGGTATTCAGCACCGCTCATGGCCATCGCCGGTTTGCCGCCCAGCTTTTCAATCGTCGCCACCAGCGCATCGCGATGAGCCTTGTGCTGGTTTTGAAACAATACCGCCACATCCAGCACCGGCTTTTGCAACAAGCCGTTCTTAGTCAGATGGGAATAGTTTTGCCGGAATGGCAAAACTATGCCGATTTCGAAGCCATAGTCTTGCCGCCAATCTTTCAGTGCGTCCACTCACGGGGTTGTCTAGGGAATTAAGAATCGGCGTGAAGCGGACCTTCCACCGACGTCTGTAACCAGACCTACTCGGCCGTGCCTTGCACCATATCGAGAGCATCGCGGTACAAAAATGGCACCCAATATTGGGGCTCATCGCGCTCGCCGCGCCGCTCAAAAAAACCAACCTCAACCAAAATATCGGCGTGGCGACGAGTCTCGTCAACGGATAATTCCCAAACTTGAGACAATGACTCTAGCGTCTGGAGAGTTTTTGTTCCCCTCAGCTTCTCGAGGCGCTCTCTCACGCTAGGGTATTCCGCATACAGTGTCTGCGTAAGCCTCACACGCGAAACCTCAGGCAGCGCTTCCTTGAATGTGACCCGCTCGAACAGGATGTCGCCTTCAATCTCGGGTTCGCCGCGTTCAAATCTG
>JANMSB010000378.1:0-3676 GCA_031388915.1 Pseudomonadota bacterium
TTCAAGCGCGCCGCACCGCCGTCACGCCCGGGGGCCGCGCTTATCGGGTGGCCATCCATCACCGACAGCAACTCATCATGACCGGCGACTTGATTATTGCGCTGGCCATTGATGGTAAGGATGTGGTGTAAACGTAGGGGCGGGTTTAGCGGTCCTCCGCGTTTACCCGCCACCCTTAAATCCGCCCTTTATTACGCACCCAAATTAAAGGGGGGTGGGTCTGAGACCCGCCCCTACATTTTGCTTACGGATAACCCGACTCGTTCGGGTCCGGCACGATGGCAATAACACGGAAGACACCGTTGTAACCGCTCTTCATCGAAAACTCGATGTGGCCCACGCCCTTGTACAGATACTTCACTCGTTGCAGGTCTTTCGCCCCAAAATTGAAGGGTTGGAACTGCTTGCCAGTCATGCGGGTGCTCTGGTTAGTAGGCGGGGCGATAAGTTCATCCACTTCCTGCTGACTCATGCCTTCCTTGATCAAGCTGAAATCCACTGGCTTGCCGGATGTCGGAGCCGGTTTGGCAGCGGCGGCTGGCGCCGGCTTGGCTGCTGCTGCCGCAGGTTTGCTTTTACCTCCATCCTTATACGAATCCACATTAACGCTGCCGGGCACAAACGAGTCGGCCGCGCCCTTGGGCAACAGATCCGCCGCTTTCTTGCAATGACTGCGGGTCTTACGGTTGATATCGGCGTCAATCACAGAATCCAGCACTGTCCGGTAACGGCCATTGCCGGAAATGCCGATTGCTTTGCACAGCCATGCAGCAGCATCGGCGAACTCACCGCTGAGCAGCGTCTTGGGCGCTATGTCCATCAACACCTGTGCGGCCACGTCCAGTACCTCCGGATCCTTCATGCTGGTGTTGAAAATATCCTGCGCCGCATTGCTGATGGTGCCCGGTCCGCCGCTGGCCAGCATGGTGGTATAGCGCTGACCGCTGGCATCCAAAGCCCACGCTCCGGTGGTGCAGGTGACAGCCGCGCAGGCGATTAACAATCGCTTGGACAATAGTTTGATTTTCATGATAGTTCCTCCCTCAGTAACAGAGTCGATGATGACGAACGATGGCTGCGTAGCCAATGCCACAGCCTACCCATTTATGGTGAACAGCTCCACCCGCTTGGTGTCATTGCCCGTTTGGCGTCATTGACTGTGTCTGCCATGATTAGTCATCTCAACCGGAACACCGCGCTCTCACCATGACCCTGATTCAGAACCTGTGCCTACTGCTGATTGCCGCCCACCTGCTGGGACGGCTAGCTACCCGTTTTGGCCAACCGGAATTGCTGGGACATATGGCGGCCGGCGTACTGCTTGGCCCGGCAGTGCTGAACTGGGTACGCGCCGATGGACCCTTGAATGCCTTTGCGGATCTGGCCGTGTTGTTCGTGGTGATTGCCGCCGGGTTGGAAATGCGGCTGCGCGATGTGGCAGCCGTGTTCAAGGGATATGGCGTGCTGGCGCTATTGCCCGGGATTGTTTTACCGGCCGCAGCGGGTTTTGGCCTAGCGCTGTGGTTTGCCTATGACTTGCTAGGCGCAACGGTAGTGGCGCTGTGCGTGGCAGTCACTGCGCTGCCGGTGGCGCTGCGCATCCTGGCCAGTTTTAACCTGCTCGGCACCCGGCTGGCGCAGCTCACCATTGCCGGTGCGCTGCTGGCCGACCTGTTGGTGTTGATGGCGTTAGGCGTGCTCTCGCCCCAAACAGGGTTGCTGCCCCACTCCACCGGTTCGCTGCTCGGCCTGGGTATATTGAAGCTGGTGTCGTTACTGACGCTGGTAGGTTTGGGCGCTTGGGCGTGCAAATACATCTATCGCCAGCGCGCGCTGCAACCGCGCAGGCTGGCGGCGGCACAATTGTCGTTTGCACTGTTGTTGATTCTCGGTCTGGCCGCTGCCAGCGATGCGCTGGGATTGCACTTTGCCATTGGCGCGTTTCTGGGCGCGCTGACGGTAGCCGATTTTCACAATGAAGCCGCACCCAACGCCGCTGTTGCCGTGCATCCGTTACGCCCCCAATTAGATGGCATAGCTAAGTTGATATTCACGCCGCTATTTCTGGCCGCGCAGGGCACACATTTCACTGCCGAAGGACTCGCTCATCCCGCCTTTGCGCTGTGGCTGGTGTTGGCAGCCGTCGCTACCAAACTCATCGGTGGATACTGGGGCGCACGCCTGCATGGATTGCCGCGTCACGATGCACAGGGCGCCGCCATCGTAATGAATGCGCGCGGCGTGATGGAAATGGTGGTGGCCAGTATTGCCTATCGCGCCGGCTTAGTTGATCAGAGCTTGTTTTCCACGCTGTTGATCGTTGGCATCGTCACCACGCTGTTGACGCCGGTGTTGTTGAAGCGTTGGCAGCGGCAGGGGGCCACAGTTATCGCCGGAGAAACTCGAGCGGACTTGTAGGCGCGGCCCAGGAGTGGTGCGAACCATGGCCGCGATTGATGAAATTCTCGGCCTCCAATTGAGTGGACGCCGCTCCTACAACACGACCGGTAGACTAACGCAGCATTATCCGAATAAGTTGTTAGAACAGCTTATCCATCGCGTATTTTGCGTGGCGCTTCACCCCGGGACTGGCGCGCTGATAGGCGACCACACTTTCCAGCACGCCGCGATATTGGATGTCCTTCGAGTAGCCGAGCAGCTTGGCGAAACTCGCAATGGTGTCGTCTTCAAGATTAGTGAGCTTCGCATCGCGCTGCACATACTGCTGTAGCTGCGGCGCAATAGCCGCCATCAGTCGCTTGTCCAGCACCCGCTCCCAATTCATTCGTTCCACCGCGTAGTGCTTGTATACATAGTCGTCAGCCATTAGCAGGTTCATAAGCCGCGACACCATCGGATCATCGCCTTCGTTGTGATACCGCTTGCTTGCCATAATGGTATTTTTAGCCTGATTCCAGGCAATCGTGGGCATCGCCTCCCTGCAGGCAGTGCGCATCTTTGAATTTCTAGCGCCCGCTGCAATGGTCTTCAGATCGTCAGCGTAGTCGGCAATACCAAACGAAGCTAACGCCCGGCACATCCATACCCCATAGGTATCGCTCTCCCGGTCGATGCCGGTAGTCTTGTGGTCGGCAAGCAATCTATTGTTAAGCGCTGCGGCCAGTTGCGGATCGGCAATACCTGAAGTAGAAATCTCTTTCGCTACGACCGCCAATGTTCCGATCGAGCCGGTCTGTAGGACCGTCATATATCTCTCGACTTCGGCGCTGCGATCAAACTCGCCGTCCATCGCATAGACGCCACTGAATGGCATTAGAAAAACGAACAACGCCAGCTTGATTATTTTCGCTTTCACTAGTTTCATTTTTAGCTCCCTGTTAGCAAAAAAATATTGATACTCCCTCAGCAATCATAGTACACAAAGCAAGGTTGGGGATAGTGCGGCGGCGAGCGGCATGCAGTCCAATCAATACGGGAGCGCCGTGCGCACCTGATCATGTAACCGGCCATTAGTAGCCAGTACTGTAGTCGTATCAAGTCCAATTGGCTTGCCATCCAACTGCGTAAACCGACCCCCTGCTGCTTCAACAATCACCGACAGCGCGGCGATATCCAGAATGTTTACGTCAGACTCAATCACCACATCAATCTTGCCGGCGGCCAGCAGGTGATAGTGCAGAAAATCGCCATAGCCGCGAATGCGATGGGCACGGGC
>JANMSB010000115.1:0-28074 GCA_031388915.1 Pseudomonadota bacterium
GTTGATCATCGTTGGGCTTCGCAGACTCAGCCCAACCTACGCTGGAGCATTCATGTTTCGCTTGGTATTGCTGCTCACATCTTTTGCCGCTTTTTGCACCGCCTGCGGCTTGAAAGGCGATTTGTACCTGCCTGAAAAATCCAGTTCGCCAGTGGTGGTTACACCGGCTGCATCAAGCTCTAGCAGTTCATCGTCCTCCTCCCAGGCCGCACCATGACCAAGCTGGTATTGGTGGATGGCTCGTCGTATTTGTATCGAGCCTTTTTTGCGCTGCCACCACTAAGCAATTCAAAGGGTGAGCCCACTGGCGCGCTGCTGGGTGTGGCGAACATGCTGCACAAGCTCATCAAAGATGAGCAGCCGGATCTGATCGCGGTGGTGTTCGATGCACCGGGCAAGACTTTCCGCGATGACTTGTTTGAGCAATACAAGGCGCATCGCGCGCCGATGCCGGATGATCTGCGTGCGCAAACCCAGCCTCTACTGGAACTGGTGCAGGCTATGGGTTTGCCGATGCTGCAAGTTACTGGTGTGGAAGCCGACGATGTGATCGGTACGCTCGCAGTACAAGCAGCACAGCAAGGCATCGACGTGCTGATCTCCACCGGCGATAAGGACATGGCGCAGTTGGTGAACCCGCATATCACGCTGATCAACACCATGACCGGCTCGCGCTATGACCGCGAGGGCATCAAGACCAAGTTTGAGGTGTATCCGGAACAGATCATCGATTACCTGTCATTGGTGGGTGATAGCGCCGACAACATTCCGGGTGTGCCCAAGGTGGGACCAAAGACCGCAGCCAAATGGCTTAACGAATATCAATCGCTGGATAACTTGCTGGCGAGTGCCGAGAAGATCACTGGCAAGGTGGGTGAGAGTTTGCGCGCCAGCGTTGAAACGCTGGAGTTATCGCGCAAGTTGGCGAAGATTGATTGCGCGGTGGCATTGGATGTCGCGCCTGATGCGTTGATCGCACAGCAACCCACGGTTGATGAGCTGCGCAAGATCTACAAGCACTATGAACTGAATGCGTTGTTGCGGCAGTTGGAGAACACCCTTTCCCCTGGCCCTCTCCCTGAGGGAGAGGGGAAACAAGCCACGGATTCGGAAGGGTCGACACATGGGTCGACCCCTACGGGGGAATACGAAACCATTCTGACTCAAGCTCAGTTGGATGCCTGGCTAGAAAAACTTAGTAAAGCCGATGTATTCGCCATCGACACCGAAACCACGTCGTTGGATTACATGTCGGCGGAACTGGTGGGCATTGCCATATCGGTTGAAGTGGGCAGGGCGGCTTACTTGCCGGTCGCGCACACCTACCCTGGCGCACCGGAGCAATTATCGCGCGACGCAGTGTTGGCGCAGTTCAAGCCGCTGTTGGAAAACGCGCAACACGCTAAGCTCGGTCATCACTTGAAATACGACGCGCATATTTTCGCCAACTATGGCATCGCGCTGGACGGCATGCGTTACGACAGCATGTTGGAGTCGTATGTATTGAACAGCACTGCGACTCGGCATGACATGGACTCGGTGGCAAAGAAGTATCTGGGCGTGGATACCATTCACTACGAAGACGTGTGTGGCAAAGGCGCCAAGCAAATTACCTTTGATCAAGTAGATATTGAAACTGCCACCCGCTACTCGGCAGAAGACGCCGACATTACGCTGCGCCTGCACGAAACTTTGTGGGCGCAATTGTGTAACGAACCCAAACTCAAACATCTTTACGAAACCATCGAGCAACCACTGGTGCCGGTGTTGCTGCGCATGGAGCATCAAGGCGTATTGATTGACGCGGGCCTGCTGAAGAAACAAAGCCAGCAATTGGCCGAATTGATGCAATCCCTGGTCGAACGCTGTCATGCGGCTGCGGGGCAACCGTTCAACGTGGACTCGCCCAAGCAGTTGCAGGAAATCCTGTTTAATAAGCTGAACATACCGGTGTTGCGCAAGACGCCGACCGGTCAACCGTCCACCGCCGAAGATGTGCTGGAAGAACTCGCCGCCGATTACGAGCTGCCGCGTTTGATTATCGACTATCGCGGCATGGCCAAACTCAAATCCACTTACACCGACAAGTTGCCGTTACAGATCAATGCACGTACCGGGCGCGTGCATACGTCGTATCACCAAGCGGTGGCGGCTACGGGTCGTTTGTCGTCCACCGATCCTAACCTACAGAACATTCCGATTCGTTCCGCCGAAGGGCGGCGTATTCGGCAAGCCTTTATTGCCGCGCCTGGGTGCGTACTGGTGGCTGCGGACTATTCGCAGATTGAACTGCGCATCATGGCGCATTTGTCCGGCGATCAAAGTTTGCTGGATGCCTTTGCTGCGGATCAAGACATTCACCAAGCCACTGCTGCGGAAGTGATGAGCATTCCGTTAGAACAAGTCACCAGCGAACAGCGCCGCTCAGCCAAGGCAATTAATTTCGGTTTGATCTATGGCATGTCAGCGTTCGGCCTAGCCAAGCAACTAGGCGTGCCGCGCGGCGAAGCGCAGCGCTACATCGATGTGTATTTCGCGCGTTATCCCGGTGTGAAGCAGTACATGGAACGCACGCGTGCGCAGGCACATGAACTCGGCTACGTTGAAACGGTCTTCGGCCGACGCTTGTACCTGCCCGATATTCAATCGCGCAATGCGTCGCTGCGGCAGTACGCCGAGCGCAGCGCGATCAACGCGCCCATGCAGGGCACGGCGGCCGACATCATCAAGATTGCCATGATCGATGTGGATTGCTGGCTGCAAACTTCCAAGTTCAACGCCAAGATCCTTATGCAAGTACATGACGAGTTGGTATTTGAAGTGCCAGAATCACTGTGCAGCGAGTTGATTGATCAAGTGCGTACACGCATGTCTGGCGCGGCGCAGTTGCAGGTGCCCTTGAAAGTCGACATCGGCACTGGCCACAACTGGGATGAAGCGCACTGACTCGGGACAGCGACAGTTGAGCATTTTCACTTGTCGCCATGCAGACTTACTAGGGTCCGTTAATCATTAGCTATTGCGAGAATTGTTATGAACAAATGGAAAGCGATTACTTTTTTGGCTGCATCGTTGGGTTTGGCACACACCTCACTGGCAGGCGATAACGGCCTTTATTTGGGCGCGAGCGTCGGCAGCGTGGAGAGCACGGTGAACGCCGACGTGGCCAAGGGCCTTGCCAACGATTTCGATGGCGACGACGCGGCATACAAAGTCATCCTGGGCGTGCGCCCAATAGATTGGCTGGCAGCGGAAGTGAATTATCTGGACCTGGGCAAACCCGACAGCGCGGTGTTTGCATCCGACACCACCGGCGTGAGCGGTTCAGCGGTGTTGATTGCCACGATCATTCCCAGCATTGAGGTATTCGCCAAGGCGGGGGTAGTTAATTGGAAATCCAAGATCACTTCAGGCACTAGCAAACTGTTCGACCGCGACGGCACCGACCCCGTCTATGGCGGCGGGTTGATGGTGAACGTGTTGAGCCTGACCATCCGCGCCGAATACGAACACTTCGATATAGACGAAGGCTCGAATCTGTTGTCGTTGGGGCTGACCTGGACCTTCTTATAACTTCATTACAATTCTGTAATAGAGAAAGTCGGAACTTCGGGGCATACGGCAGCTCTGATCACTTGAACGTCTGCCAGGACGTTTCCATTCGGCTTCCTCCCTGAGCGAATGGTGAACCCGGACATCCCCATGACGGGTTCTATTGATAACCCCGATGGCTATATGCCATCGGGGTATTTTTTTGTGCGCCGCGGGCCATATGAACGCCTTGCTACGCTAAACAATCAGCCACTTAGACAGCCATCCAAAAAGCGCCGCGCCTCGTCCACGCCGCGATGACTGGTGGCGGAGAACAGTTGCACGCTGGTCGTTTCCCCAACCGCCGCGCGCACCTCGCGAGTCACTTTCATGCCCTCGGACTGAGTCAGCTTGTCGGCCTTGCTCAGCAGCACATGGCAGCGCAATTGGCGCTGCTGCCCCCACTCCAGCATCTGCCAGTCGGTGTCCTTGAGCGGATGGCGCGAATCCATCAACAACACCAAGCCCCCCAGCGACTGCCGTTGCTCGAAGTAGCTGCTCATCAATGCGTGCCAATGCTGCTGCATGGCGGGCGGCACCTTGGCGAAGCCATATCCCGGCAGATCGACCAGCCGCTGATTCGCCGCCATGGAAAAAAAGTTGATCAACTGCGTGCGGCCCGGCGTCTTGCTGATACGCGCAATACCAAGGCGGCCGGTGATGGCGTTGATGGCGCTGGATTTGCCGCTATTGGAGCGACCGGCGAACGCGACCTCCACACCTTGATCGGGCGGGAACTGGTGCGCCTGCCACGAGCCGGTCAGATATTGGACATTGGGGTAGTGCGACATGGGGATAGAGATGGTTGGCATAGCCCCCATCTCGTTGATTCCTGGCTGCGAAATAAGACGGCTAGTGTACAATTGCGCGCCTTTACCGCCAGCTTTTATGCCAATAGTGGGCCGGCTGGTATCTAAGATCACCATTGGGATCAGCAGCATTGGAGTTCTGTCGATGAAGTCTGGCGTCTTTAGAAACTGGAGGGTCATTCATGTGGCCCTGGTCTGTGGGTTGCTGGCCGCTGGCTTGCTAGGCAACACTGCCAGCGCCGCAGGCGACGCTGCTGCCGGGCAAACCAAGGCTTCCACTGTCTGCTTGGCCTGCCATGGCATGGACGGCAATAGCGTCAACCCGGAATGGCCCAGCATTGCCGGCCAACACGCCGACTACATCGTCAAACAGGTCAAGGCCTTTCGCGCCGGCGAGCGCACCAATGCCTTGATGTCACCGATCGCCATGACGCTGACCGATAAGGAGATCGAAGACATTGCCGCCTATTACGCCACCCAAAAGATCAAGGGTCTGGAAGCGGCCAAGGGTAAGGTCGATCTGGGCCAGCAGATTTATCGCGGCGGTATTGCCAACAGCAACATCCCGGCCTGCATGGCCTGCCACGGCCCCAATGGTCGCGGTAACCCAACCGCCAGTTACCCCTCCATTCGCAGTCAATACGCGACGCAAGTGGCGATGCAACTGAAGGCCTACAGAAGCGGCGAACGTAAGACGGATCAGAACGAGATGATGCGCATGGTCGCGGCCAAGCTGACCGATGACCAAATCGATGCGGTTGCACAGTACGTTCAAGGCCTGCGTTAATTGTCGGCACTGAGCCAAACGGTTCAGTGCCCAAGTGGTCGCAGCGCATCGCGACCACTCAACCCCCTCTCTTCTTCTCTGCTTGAATATTGGAGCCTCGCCATGAAGCGCATATCGATTGTGGCCTTGGGGTTGGTACTGACGCTGGCGTTCTCGGGTTGCGGGAATAACACGCCCGGGGGCACACCTAGCAGCGGCGCAGTCTCCGGCAGCAGTCAATCTGCGGCTGCGGGTTCGTCGTCTTCCAGCGCCATCGTGGCCGCTGCTGCTCCATTGACCAGCGAAGCCGCCGATCCGGCAATAGCCGAGCAGGTAACAGAAGCGGAGGCCACTGAAACGGTGGAGACCGGCGCCGCCAGCCAAGCCCTGGCCTTACGCATTGCCGAAATGAAGCCCGAGCCGGCCTCGCAGTGGCAAGAAGGCACGCACTACACCCGCCTGCTGCCGGTACAACCCACCGGCGCCGCGCCGGGCCAAATCGAAGTCACCGAAGTATTCTGGTATGGCTGTTCTCACTGCTATTCGCTTGAGCCGTATCTGGAAAGCTGGCGTAAAAATAGCAAAGCCGCCTATGTCAGTTTTGTGCGCCTGCCGGTGATGTGGGGAACGGTCCACCAGACTCATGCGCGGGTGTTCTATACGGCGGAAATGTTGGGCAAGCTCGCCGAGCTGCACACGCCGATCTTCCAGGAGATTCAAAAGAACCAGAACCCGCTGACCTCGGCGGATCGCATTGAAAGCTTCTTCACCAGCCATGGCGTCAGCCAAGCCGATTTTCAAAAGACCTTTTCTTCCTTCGCAGTTGAATCCAGTTTGAAGCGCGCAGCGACGTTGGGCTTGCGCTACAAAGTGGAATCGGTGCCGTTGATCGTCATCAACGGCAAATATGTGACCGATGTGGGCCGAGCCGGCGGCCACCAGCAACTCATCGCACTGATCAACGAGCTTGCCAGCCGCGAACGCGGCACTTAGAGACTCAACGGGCATGCTGAGCACCTACATCTCGCACGCGCGCGGCCTGGCTAGGACCGAAGCCACCGGCGTTCAGCGCATTCCCGACAATGTCGTGTGGATTGACCTGCTGGAGCCCAGCGCCGAAGAAGAACGCGCGGTCGAACGCGAACTCGGCATCGACATCCCGTCGCGCGAGGAAATGCGCGAAATCGAAACCTCGAATCGGCTGTACGAAGAAAACGGCGTGTTGTACATGACCACCACCATCGCCGCCAAACTGGATACCGCTCGGCCCGAAAGCACCGCAGTCACTTTCATTCTGGCCAATGGCCGAATCATCACCAATCGCTATGTCGATACCCGGCCGTTTCGCAACTTCATAGCCTACGCCGAGCGCCATCCAATGGCGTGCAGCTCGTCGGTGGCCATTTTTGCCGGCCTCACTGAGGCCATTACGGAGCGCATCGCCGATACGCTGGAACGCGTCGGCAATGATCTGGATGCCGTATCGGGCAACATTTTCCAAACCGATCCAACAGCCCGCAAATCCAAACGCGACCTGCGTGGCTTGCTGGAACGCATCGGCTTTAATGGTGAACTCAATTCCAAGGCGCGCGAAAGCTTGGTGAGCTTGGCGCGGCTGCTGGTGTTCGTGCAGCAATCCAGCAACATTGCCCTGAATGACGAACACCGCAGCCGGTTTCGCTCCATCGCCAGCGATGCCGCCGCCCTGTCGGACCACGCCAGTTTCCTCGGCAGCAAGGTGTCGTTCTTGCTGGAAGCCACACTGGGCCTGATTAATCTGGAACAAAACAACATCATCAAGATTTTCTCAGTGGCAGCGGTCATGTTCATGCCGCCCACCTTGATTGCCAGCATTTACGGCATGAATTTCCAACACATACCCGAGCTACGCTGGCCTTTCGGATATCCCCTAGCCCTACTGCTGATGTTCGGCTCAATCTTCGGCATCTACGTGTATTTCAAACGGCGCGGCTGGCTGTAAGAACCTGTTCACGATCTTGCTGCGCCTACCTCACGGCCGAGGGATATATGGCTGGGTGATTCAGGAAACGCCGTAGGAAATCCCACAAACTTTGAAGTACTTCAAACATCTGGCGTCCTGAATGGCGAACTGTGTCGTCTTATGCTGACGCGATTTTCCTGAATATAGGCCCCTACCGTATTGGACCGTAATGGCGAATCCGAGCTTGTGTCGCCCAGGGCACACAGGTTTTTATCGCGGTTCGAGAGGCACACAGTACATAGGAATTTGGGGGTTTCAGATGAAATTTTTTGATCTAGGCCGTTACAAACCCGTTGCGATGGGGCTTGCGGCATTCATGTTGCTGATCGGCCTGGTGCTGGGCTTCAACATGTATATGTCGCAGCTCATCAGCAAGGACCTGTCTGGGGTGAAATACTTGGCCCGACAGCAGATTCAACCGGCAGTTGTGGTGGCCAACAGCCATACCATGGCAGCGCGCCTGAAAGTGCATGAGCCGGTTACGGACGCTTTCACCGAGTTACGCAGCGCAGCGATGAGCATCGATCAAACGCTGAGCAGCTTGGCCAACGATGGCAGCATTACCGACGATCAGAATCGGATCTACACCTTCGCCAACCTGCGCGACGAACCCGCAGCCAGCACCCTGCAAAGCGCCCAGAAGCGCTGGGCCGCCTACAAGGCCAAATTGGACGTGGTATTGCGTCTATTCGGCGGCAGCCCCTACGAAACCAACGCCACTGGCCTCGTCAGCTTGAACGAGCGCGGTCAGCGTTTGGCGCAAGCGTTGTCTGCGCTCTCGGCGTTGGAAGGTCCAATGCAGAAAGAACTCAGCGCGGCCTTTAAGACAGTTGGCGAACAACTCGAAGCCAACGGCAAATCGCGCGTCGGTATGCTGCGTATTGCACAGATTGTCGCCATTGTTTTTGCCCTGGGTGGCCTGATCGCCATTCTGTCCTACCTGGGCGGCACGCTACGTACTGAAGAAATTCAGTCGGGCATGGCCCGCAAAGAAACTGCCAACATTCTGCGCACCGTGAATGAAGGTTTGTTCCTATTGGATCGCAACCAGCGCATCGGTACAGAACGCTCGCTGGCGCTGGCGAATATCTTCCGTCGCGACGATCTGGATGGCATGACCTTTGAGGGTTTGCTACGCAACATCGTGCCGGAAAAAACGCTTAAGACGGCACAGGACTACGTCACCCTGCTGTGGGGCGAACGCGTCAACGAAAAACTGGTCAAGACCATCAATCCGCTGAACGAAGTGGAAGTGCACTTCGACAACCCTGGCGGCGGCTTCGACACGCACTTCCTGGAGTTCGATTTCAACCGCGTGAAATCCGACGGCCAACTGACTCACTTGCTGGTAACGGTGAACGACGTGACCAAGCGCGTGATGCTGGCGCGCGAACTGGTAGAGTCGCAAGAAAAAGCCCAGGCCCAGTTGGATCTATTGCTGCGCATCCTGCACGTGGATCCGTCGAGCTTGACCAGTTTCCTAACGGATGCCGAGACTTCGTTGAAGATGGTTAACACCATTCTGCGCGAACCGGCCCGCGAAGAAGCCATGTTCCGCAGCAAGATCGACAACATTTATCGCCAGATACATGCCGTAAAGGGCGAGTCTTCGGCGCTCGGCTTGAAGACCGTCGAACAGCGTGCCCATGCCTTCGAAGAATCGTTGAACGAGATCAAGGGCCGCAACAGTATTTCCGGCAACGACTTCCTGCCGCTGGTAGTGAAACTGGATGACCTGTTCAATCACTTGGCGCAGGTGCGCGAGATGTTGGGCCGCTTGGTGGATCTGCACCAGGCCATCGCTACCCGCCGTGCCTCCGAAACCACGACCAGTACCGCCGCGCGCACCGAAGTCAACTCGGAAGAAGTGAACGACTGGTTGGCCAACAGCAACAGCGACGACCCACGCGAAGGCACTTCCGCGTTAGAAGCATTGATGAGCGGCAACGGCTTAAAGCGCACGCTCGATAAGCTGGCGCAGAAAGTGGCCGACAACAGCACTAAGCAGGTGGAGCTGGAATGCAATGGTCTGGAAACGGTGCCGGAGGCTTATCGCCGCGCCGTCAAAGACATCGCCATCCAGTTGGTGCGCAATGCCGTGGTGCATGGCATCGAAACGCCGGCGCAACGCAAACATGCCAACAAGCCGGAATTCGGCCAGCTCAGCATCGAGTTTATCGATCAGGGCGCCCAGGGCTTGGAATTGACGGTCAAAGACGATGGCTGCGGTTTGCAATTAGATCGCATCAAGCAAGTTGCCGTTGAACGCGGCATGTTGAGCGCCGGACAAGCCGCTGTGCTCGATCAACGCCAGGCGATGGCGCTAATCTTCCGGCCCGGTTTCTCGACAGCGGATGATGTCACCAGCGATGCCGGTCGTGGCGCCGGTATGGATTTGGTGCGGGTGTTGGTTGCCGAACTCAATGGCCGTGTGGGCATGTCCACCGCCAAGGGTCGTTACACCAAATTCAAAATCTGGCTGCCTGCGCCATCGCAAGCGGTCGCAGCGTAATACCAACAAAATCATTACAGAGGGATTCCAATGTCAGTCGCCACTGCGCAAGCCGAGCAAAACCAGAATCGCAAATTCAAAATGATGATTTGCGACGACTCCAACATCATTCGCCGCAAGATCGAACGCGAACTGAAGATCGAGCAGTTGGAGGTGGTTGCTACCGCCGCCAACGGCCGTATTGCGGTCGAGACCTTCAAGAAACAACCGGTGGACGTGGTTACCATGGACATCACCATGCCGGAAATGGATGGTATCGAGTGCGTCGAAAAATTGGTGGCTATCAAACCCGATGTACTGATTCTGGTGGTGTCGGCCTTGTCCGATAAAGCCACCGCCATCGAGGCCTTGCAAAAAGGAGCCAATGGCTTCTTGTGCAAACCGTTCACCGACCGGCAACTGACGGAAGCCTTACAAGAGTTGCTTAGGGGTGCGCAATGATGTCGGACCTAGAACTATCTACCTTTGTCGATGGGACCACGCGCTACTTCGAAGCAACCGCCAATCAGGCAGCCACGGTCGGTTCGCCGTACCTGGTGCAAACCGGCAAGCCCACCGTGCATGAATTCACCGGCATGATCAGCATCGCCGGTAAACGTCGTGGCATCGTGTACTTCACGGCAACCCGTCCCATGCTCACGGTGCTGTTGATGCGCATGGGCGAAACCGAGTTGACTGAAGAAAACATGGCGGACTTGGTAGGCGAAGTGGCCAACACGATTTCCGGTAACGCGCGCCGCGACTTCGGCAAGGACTTCATGATTTCGGTGCCGCAAGTTGTCACCGGCGATACCGACAAAGTGGCGCCACCCGATAACGTGCGTTCGTTTGTCATACCGATCAATTGGCGCAGCCACGCTGCACAATTGGTGGTGTGCCTGGAATAAATCCTTGATTGGAGCGCGGCTCGGCGCGCTCCTTTATCACTAAAGCACTGCCGCTCTAGTCGGGCCAACGTCCTTGGCTGGCAGCGAACACTTGCTCACAAGCATCTACTACTGTTGCATCGTACTGCTGGCCGGCACCGGTCCGTAGCTCGACCAACGCTGCCGGTATACCCATTGCCGGACGATACGCACGCACGGCGCTCATCGCCTCCACCACATCCGCCACCGCCAAAATTCGCGCCTCGATGCTGATCTGCGCACCACCCAGCGCGGCGGGATAACCACTGCCGTCCAAACGTTCGTGATGTTGCGCAACGATACCGGCGACATCGCCGCCCACCTCTACGCTGCTCAGCAACTGCACTCCGTGCTCCACATGAGACTGCATCAGGGCGCGTTCGGTAGCGCTCAATGCCGATGGCTGTAGCAGCAAGCTCTTGGGCAGCAACACATGACCCAGATCATGCAAACGCGCCGCCCAGTTCAACGCGCTCTGTTGTTCCGGAGACAAACCCAGATGCCGCGCGATGTGCAGCGCCAGCGTGGCAACACGTTGGCCGCTACCGGCAGCGTACACATCATGCTGATCCACTAATTTCGACAACAGCTCCAACAGGCTGTCGGTGCCCGCCTCGCTGCGCTTAACGACGGCATGCAGTGTGGACTGTTGGCGCTTGCGGGCCAGGATTGCAACCAAAATTTCAGCGCATTCCTGCAGCTCGCGCAGCTCCGCTTCGGCGTAAGCACGATCGCGATTGGCGACCGCTAATACCCACAGTTCGCGGCCGCTGCCAGCGGAACACGCAGCATAGCTGGATATATCCGGCAACCCTTCTACCGACAACCCTGCCTCGGCCACCGAGCTTGAACAACAGGTGCGCGGCGTCATCAGGTTTTGCCAGGGGGCAGGCACTGCGATGTGATTGCTCTGCGCAGCGCGCCGGTGTGCTTGCGCATGATTGACCGCACAGACAGCCAGCGTCTGAGTGATGTGCTCCAACGACGCAAATAGCGCCAGTGGGCTGTCAAACGCATTGGCGATCTGTGCCATGGCGTATTGCAGCAAGGTGCTCTCGTCGGCATCCTCGGCGTAACGCAACATTTCCAGTACGGCAGGTAATTTCGGCGAGCTGGGAAGTTTTTTAACCGACATCTCAACGGTGCTGGGCTCAGGCTCGATTTGCAACGTCAACACACGCAAGCCAGCGCCATCCTGATTGCTCGACGTGAGTATCAAATTGTGCGCAGCGCCATTGGCATGCAGAACCGAAACCAGCAATGGTTGTCCTGCTGTCAGCGCCAATAGGGACTCGCGCTGCTGGGCATCGTTAACCAGCCCGGGAATTCCCAGTTCCAACAATTGCTCGCGGCTGTAGCCTAATAGTTGGCAGCAAGTGGCATTGACATCGCACAGTTGTCCTTGCGCATTGATCGCCCAATACGCCGGCATCACTGCCAGCAGGGCCTTCACGCGTTGCACTTCTTCCGCCATGGCGCGCTCGCCGCGCACCCGATAGCCAACGTCATGCGCTACCCACAGCTCGGCAGCTTGATGCTTGAACAGCAACTCCCGCGAATTCACCAGTAACGACAGCGCGCGTCCGTCCTTGCTGCGAAATGCAAACACACTGGTGGCAGTGGCTGGCGCTTGGTCGCGCAATAATGCGGGACTATCGAGCTGCATGAACTCCGACTGGCTGTAGGCAAACAGACGCAGCGCCGCATCGTTAACCGCCAGTATTTTCTGCGTGGCTTTATCGACGATCCACATGGCGCCTGGACTGAGGCCAAACAACTCTTGCCAGACCTGCGCACCATCCAACTGTTGCTGCGCCGCCTGCAATGTCTGCCGCTGCTCGTCTAACTGTGCCTGCAATTGCTCTATCTGCACCGCCTCTGGCAACGCAATCAGCGCAGGCAAGCGCACCGTGCGATCAATGCTCGGCGCCGCCAGATGACGGGTAGCGCCATTGGCGCCAGATGACATGACTGGAACTGCGGTGGCGTCGACCTCAGGCTGCGCCGGCTTTTTCAGCGGCGGCATAGCCGGCAGGGGCGGCGCCGGCGCTGCGGCCAATGCCGATTCGATCACACCGTTCAATGCCCCTGGTTTTAACGCATTACCAACAAACCACATCGCGCCTAATTCCTGGGCGAAACGTTCGGATTTTTGATCGTTGCTACGAGTGGAAAACAGCACGATAGGGATTCGACGCAGTTGCTCGTCCTGTTGAAAGCGGCGAAACAAGGCGAAGCCATCCAACTTGGATAGCGCGACATTCGCCAACAACAGATGCGGCGCCTGACTGCGCGCGATCTCCAACGCATCCACGCCGTCGCGCGAGCGAATGAGCTGGTAACCCCGACCGTCCAAGGCCTGGGCTAATATATTCTGTTCAAGATCACGCTCTGTAGCGACCAGGACGGTATTCATCAATCTTCCAAATTTGAGAAGGACCGCGTGCGCAATTGTTGCATCCTAAACCAGACAGTCTCGATGGGACTTGATACTACGCCACACTTACACACGCCAGATTGCGCCTTAACCCAATCGCTCAGATCTGCGGGCTAGTTCACGTCGGCGTGCTGCGAACAGGGACACATGTCGCAGAGTTGCGAATCGCGCTGGGTAACATTACCTACCTAGAATTATTTACCGTTGGGGAGCGGAACAATGGCCAGCATTCATCCACTATTCAAAGATAACCAGACCAACGACATGCAAGCTGCAAACAAACATCCGAATAACGCGGGCGCCAACCCAGGCATGGGTCTACAGCCCGCCGTCCTGACGCTGACCAACAACGCTAATTTGCTGGAGATCGTGCGCCGTGCCGCGCCGTCCGGCTCACAGGTGGTCGATACCCAAAGTATCGATGCCATGATGACCAAGTGCAGCACCCTGCGACCCGGCGTGTTGCTGATGGATACTGCCTGCTGCAAGGACATCTCCGGCACCGTGGTTCAACTATTGCAGGATCAACCGAACTTGGTGGTGGTGGTAGCCGGTAAAAGCGAAGACAGCACCGCGCTAATGAAGCTCACCGCAGCCGGTCATATCTATCGCTTCTTGTTGATGCCACTGGCCCACAGCCAAACCAAGTTGACGCTGGAAGCGGCGATGACTCAACACTTTGAGTTGGGCGCTGCGAATGATCGTCGCGAAGCGAATGCCAGCGATGACGACAGCGAGAAGCGCAAGAGTTACCTGCCCGCCTATATCGGTTTTGGCGCTGCTTTAATTGTGGTGGTGGGCGGTGTGTTCTTCGGCTTAAGCCGCATGGGCGGCGACGGTCAAACCGCTTCAACCAGTACCGCAACGCAGAATGCAGCGGGCGCTGCCAGCAAAGAGCTGGCCTTGGCGGACGCAGCGCTGGCTGCCGGCAACTTGCTGGAACCCCCGGGTGAAAGCGCCTTGGATCTATATCGAAGCGCACTCACCATCGCCCCGAAGAACCCACGCGCGCAAGCCGGTATCGATGCAGTGGCCAATAAATTATTGGAAAAAGCCGAAGCAGCATTGACCAGCGAACGTCTGGAAATAGCGGTGACCGTGCTCGAACAAGCGCGCGACATTGCGCCCGACAATGCGCGTTTGAAATTTCTCGACAGCCAAGTAGGCCGCGAGCGCGAACGCTTGAAACTGACCCAAGCCCAGGACTTGGGTAAGAAGGTCCGCACCCTGCTGGCCACAGCGCAAGAAGCCATGGACGCTGGCCGCTTAATGTCGCCCGCCGGTAACAATGCCCGCGACAGCCTGCTGGATGCTCGCAAACTCGACCCTACCGACCCCAACATTGCCCAGGCGCAACGTGTGCTCAGCAATCGGCTGATCGAAGCAGCGCGGCGTGCTGTTGAACAAAATCAGATCGATCAAGCGCAAAACTTGTTAGCCTCGGCGCGTCAGTTGGGCTCTGCCGGCGCCGAGTTAAGCGCGCTGGAACGCTCCATGAGCGAGACACGCACCAAGAACAATTCCGAAAGCCAGCTCGCCGCAGCACAGAAAGCCGCTGCGGCAGCAGCACAAGCCGAGCGAGCACAGGCCGAACGTGAAGCGGCAGTGGCTGCACAACAGAAAGCCGCAGAACCCGCCACACCCCAAAGCGCCAGCACGGCAACCAGCGCCCCCGTGCAAGCCCCGGTGGTACTCAAGCGAACCAAAACTGTCGCGCCGGTCTACCCCACCAGCGCCAAGAATCGCAACGTCAGCGGCTGGGTGGAAGTAACGTTCACCGTCACTCAATCGGGTGGCGTCGACAACATACGTGTGACGGATGCGGATCCGAAAGACGTATTCGACGCGGCCGCCTTACAGGCCGTCGAACAATGGCGCTTCGAACCGATAACGCGCGATGGCAAGCCCACCACGCAGGCGACCAAGATCAGGTTGCGCTTCGATAGCCCACGGTAATACTCACCGTCATTTGCATTGCCATCAGACCCTGCTCAAAACATTGAGCAGGGTTTTTCTTTTTGGATATGCACGTAAAGCGGCTGGCGCTGCCAATCGTTACACTGCGCGATCACGTCGACCCGATGGATCGCCCGCTAATGAGCAGTCTGCCAACTCCACCTCACCTGCCCGCACAACGCCTGGATGCGCTGGGTCATGCGCATGTGGACTGGCGAATCGTGTTGTCGCTGGCCGGGCCGCTGATGGCCAACAGCGCTATCCAAGCGGCACTCAATCTCACCGATACCTGGTTCTTGGGCCGCATCTCCACGTCGGCCTTGGCCGCCATGGCCGCAATTCATTGGCTGACACTGGTATTCATCGGCGTGTTCGGCGGTGTCGGTATGGCGGTGCAAACAGTCGTGGCTCAGGCCTACGGTGGCAGACGCTACGCACGCGCGGCGCAAGCGACTTGGACTGCCCTGTGGGCAGCGCTGTTCACCGCGCCTCTGTTTGCCATAGCGGGCTTCTGTGGTCAGTACATTCTGGCGCCGTTCGGGTTGCCGGATGAGGTGCGCGAACTGGCGCTGCAATACTGGCAGCCCCGCATGTTGGGCGCAGCGCTGGGCGTAGCGCTATGGGCCATACTCGGCTTCTTCAACGGCATCGGTCGCGGGCGCGTCACACTGGCCATCGACGTATTTACGTTACTCATCAATGCCGCACTCGCGCAGTTGTTCATTGTGAATTTCAACTGGGGCGTTGCCGGCGCAGCCTGGGCCACCAACTGCGCCACCGCTGTGGGCGTACTGATGGCGCTGTGGGTATTTTTACGCACACCCGACTTCCAGCGCTTTCGCGCCCGGCTTACCTGGCGATTACATTGGTCGCGCCTACGCAGCCAGTTCACGTTAGGTCTGCCAATGGGCGTGATGATGGCGGCAGATGTGCTTGGCTTTGCGTTGTTTCAATTGATGCAAGTAAAGCTCAGCGCGGTGGATGGCGCGGCATCGCAGATCACCATGATGCTGACTTCCGTTGCTTACATGCCGGGCATTGGCATTGCGTTAGCCGGCACCACGTTGGTCGGTCAATCCATTGGCGCTGGCGACAAACTCTGGGCGCGCAAACTAGGCAACTTCATCATTTTGCTGGCCACCGTTTACATGGGCGGCATTGGCCTATTGTTGGGGCTGACCAGCCCCTGGCTGATGCCCTTGTTCGTTAATGCCAATGATGCGCTGGCGCCCGACGTGATCCGCACCGGCATCACCATCATGTGGCTGGCAGCCGCATATCAATTGTTCGACGGCATGACCTTGGGCTCCAGCTTTTGTCTGCGCGGCGCGGGCGACGCTGCTGTGCCTGCGGCAATGGTGCTCGGCATGTCATGGTTCTTCTTTGTGCCGCTAGCGCATAGTCTATCGTTCGGTGCGAATCAAGGGTGGGTGAGTTGGCTGCCGCAATTTGGCTTGGGCGCAGTAGGCGGCTGGAGTGCCGCCGTGATTTACGTCTGCTTAATCGGCAGCTCGATGCTGCTGCGCTGGCGATCGAAGGCTTGGCAAAGGATGGCGGTGCGGTAGTCGCGTGCTGCTCAACACTATCACTCACGCGCCGTGTTTCTTAACGCGATCAGCAGTTGGCGGTGAGTTGAGGTGCAGCGCGGGTACACCCTTGAAGGACGATACCTCGCGCATGTGCGCCCGCACGAGTAGATGGTTGAGTAACTTCCTAGTCCGGGTACGGGCCGCAACCCCATATCCACACGATTCATTGTTGGCTGCGGCAGCGAGATTAACTTGCGCAGATTCGCCCGCATAAACGGCGTTGAGCCGTTCCGTGACGGCAGTGGCGCCGCGCGTGCCGACATACGCTGCGATCGCTTCCGCATACAAGTGGCTGCGAGATTTTTTAATCGTTGAGCAAGATGCTCGGCAAGCAAAAGAAAAAGCGCGCGCCACCGCCAGGATTGTCGGTGCACCACAATTTTCCGCCATGCGCCCGGACGATGGATTGGCTGATGGATAAACCCAGTCCGGTGCCGCTGTTCTTGGTGGTAAAAAAGGCATTGAAGATTTCCGCCGACATCTCCGGCGGCAAGCCGGCGCCACGGTCAGCCACCATAAACTCGACCTCACCACGCTCATCGATACGGGTGCGCAGCACAACCTCTCGCTGCGGCTCCGGCACATCCTCCATAGCGTCGATGGCGTTGCGCACCAAATTCAGCAGCACTTGTTGTATCTGTACGACGTCGGCGCAAATCACCGGCGCCTCAATGGCGGGTTCCAGCAGCAAGCGAACATTGTGATAGTGCACGTCGGTCTGACCCAATTGCACCAATTCGTCGAGCAAGCGATTGGCTTCAATCGACTCCATCTTCGCTTCGTGATACTTGGCAAACGAGCGCATGCGGCGAATCACTTCACCGGCGCGCAAGGCCTGCTGAGAAATTTGCTCCAAGACACCGACGATCTCTTCGGTTTCGTACGAGCCGTTAATAAACATGCGGCGGCATCCTTGCGCATAACTGGCGATGGCGGTAAGCGGCTGGTTAATTTCGTGCGCCAAGCCAGTGGCCATTTCGCCCATGATGGAGACTCGGCCGAAATGCGCGATACGCGTATGCATATTGCGCACTTCATAGTCGGCCAGCTTGCGGTCGGTGATGTCGTGCACAGTGCCCACGTGTTGCACCGGGTGGCCCTGCTCATCGCAAATCAACTGTGCGAGATGATGGATATGCCGCAGCCCTGAATCGGCCGCCAGCGTGCGGTATTCAATATCGATGCTATGGCCTTCGTTCTCCAGCTCAGCAAATGCATGCATTACCCGGCCGCGATCGGCAGGATGCACTACGGCCAGCACCCGCACCAACATATGACTCATGACGCCTTCGAGATCCCAATCGAACATGCGGCGCAACTGTGGCGAGGCATAGTCGAATTGATCGCTGTCGTGGTGAATCACATAGTTGCCGATATTGGCGAGCTGCTGCGCCGTATGCAGCGCCGCCTCGCTTTGCTGTAAGGCGGCCTCGCGACGCGTTCGATCGCTGATGTCGCGCACGAAGGCAATAAATCGCGGCGGCTCGAGGCCATAGACCCGGCCGGAGGCCATCTCCACCGCGAATCGCGTGCCGTCTTGTCGACGCCCTTGTAACTGCCGCGTATGACCGGACAAATCGCGATGACGGCGCGCTTCGCCTTGCGCGGTGCCATCGTCGGCAAAGGCGGGCAACAATTTGCTGATATCGTAGCCCAACACGTCTGATTCGCGATAACCGAACATGCTCTCGGCAGCTTGGCTCATCAGACGGATGCGGCTTTTATGGTCGAGAATCAGCACGCCGTCGATCGCGGCGTTGAGCAGCGCCTCAAGTTGAGGGTGGACCATGCGCAATGGCCCTTGCGTCACGGGATCGATGCTCATGGCTGTCCTTGAATGGAATTAAGCGCTTGCGCGTTGCGAGCTAGTGCACATGATGCTGCACGGCCACCCACCCCGTCCATACACCAAACGATACTGGCAGCAGTGCCGCCGCCTGCCGTGTTCCCTGTTGCGCTGCGGCGCGGGCCAAATGCGCCGCTAGCAAGCTGCTGGTGAGTAGCTAAGGCGGGCGTGAACGCCCGCCCTACGACCAACCCGTCAAGCCAACACTAGCAACAAATCCTTCGCATCCACCGGCTCGCTCATGCGGGTAATCACTTCTGCTACTTCGCCGTCGCGTTCGGCGCGCACGGCGGTTTCCATTTTCATGGCTTCGATGGTAACCAGCACATCGCCTTTGCTTACCTTGGCATTGGGTTTTACATGCACCATGGCGACGGTGCCAGGCATAGGCGCAGCGACGTGTTTGTCGTTAGTGACTTCGGCTTTGCGGCGCGGTGGCTTGGCGGCGACTTTGGAGCGGTCGGCAATCTTCAGCGAACGCGGTTCGCCGTTGAGTTCGAAGAACACCGTGCGCGTGCCGTCGTCATGCGCATCGCTCATAGCCACGAAACGAATGATCAACGCCTTGCCACGTTCGATGTCCACGGTGAGCTCATCGCCGGGCTCCATGCCGTAGAAGAAGTAGCGCGTAGGAATGCCGCTCACCGGTCCGTATTCTTCGCGGTCTTTCAAATAGTTAACGAACACCTTGGGATACATCAAGTAAGAACATAAATCGTAGTCGTTGAGCGGTCGGCCGACATGGCTTTGCATTTGCGCGCGCACGTCATCCAGATTCGCTGCTGGCAAGGATTGGCCGGGACGTGTAGTCAGCGGTGGTGCGCCCTTGAGAATCTTCTTCTGCAAAGCAGGTGGGAAGCCGCCATGGGGCTGACCAAGATCGCCTTTGAAAAACGACACGACAGATTCGGGGAAATTCACTTCGGTGTTGGGGTCGAGCACCATCTCCTGCGTCAAGCCGCTGGTGACCATGAAGATCGCCATGTCGCCCACTACTTTGGAACTGGGCGTGACTTTGACGATGTCGCCAAACATGTCATTCACTTGTGCATAGGCGCGTGCCACTTCCGGCCAGTGCACATCGTCGATGCCTAACGAGCGAGCCTGTTCTTTTAAGTTAGTGAACTGACCACCGGGCATACCGTGTAAGTAAACTTCGGAAGCACTGGCGCGCATGTCGCTTTCAAACGGCGAATAGATTTGCCGCACTTGTTCCCAGTAGCCGGAGAGAATCCGCAGGTTCTCAGGCGAGACGCCGCTATCGCGCTCACCATGACGCAGCGCTTCAACGATGGAACCCAAGTTGGGCTGCGAGGTGAAGCCGCTCATGGCATCGATGGCGCCGTCCACTGCGTCGGCGCCCGCTCGCACTGCTGCAAATACGCTGGCCGCCGAGATGCCACTGGTGTCATGGGTATGGAAATGCACCGGCAGCCCGATTTCGTCTTTGAGCGCCTTCACTAACGTGAACGCCGCGTTGGGCTGGCACAGACCGGCCATGTCCTTGATGCCGATGATGTGCGCGCCGGCCGCTTTGAACTCACGCGCCAGTTTCAAGTAGTAGTTCAAATCATACTTGGTGCGCGTTGGGTCGCTTAAGTTGCCGGAGTAGCACAGCGCCGCTTCGCACAACTTACCGCTGTCGATGACCGCCTGCATGGCCACCTTCATGTTGTCGAACCAGTTCAGCGAGTCGAACACGCGGAACACATCGATGCCCGCTTGCGCGGCGTTCTTGACGAAGTACTGCACCACATTGTCGGGATAGTTGGTGTAGCCAACGGCATTGGCCGAACGTAGCAACATTTGCAACAACAGGTTGGGCATTTTTTCACGGAGCAATGCCAAACGTTCCCAAGGATCTTCCTTGAGAAAACGCATGGATACATCGAAGGTGGCGCCGCCCCAACATTCCACCGAAAACAA
Source organism: Pseudomonadota bacterium (assembly GCA_031388915.1). Lineage (GTDB taxonomy): Bacteria > Pseudomonadota > Gammaproteobacteria > Steroidobacterales > Steroidobacteraceae > CAILZL01. The sequence continues at coordinate 20,340 of JANMSB010000115.1, forward strand.
ATTCGGCAGCAGGCTGGCGTAGTACGGCGCAATCGCCACGATGTCGTTGGTGCGCACGCGCGTGGCGAGTAACGACTGATGCGCATCACGCATGGTAGTGTCGGTGATCAACACCTGGTTCTGGTCCAGCATCCATTGCGAGAATTTCTGCGCGCCCAGTTGATCCAGTAGTTGCTTGGTGCCCGGCACTGGCGCTGGCAGGGTCGATACCAGCTTGGGTAAGCGCGGCGTTTGCAGGCGTGCCGGTCGCGTACGGCCTTTGACTTCGGGGTTGCCGTTCACGATCACTTCGCCCAGGAACCGCAACAAACGTGTGGCGCGATCGCGCTTGCGTGGAATGCGGAACAACTCGGGCGTGTTGTCGATGAACTTGGTGGTGTAGTCGCCGTTCAAGAAATTCGGATGCGTGATGAGCTGATCCAGGAAGCGCAGATTGGTCACCACGCCGCGCACGCGAAACTCCCACAGCGCGCGATGCATACGCGCCACCACTTCCGCCGGAGTCGGAGCCCACACCGTCACTTTCACCAGCAGGGAATCGTACGAACGGGTGATGATCGCCCCCGAGTACGCGGTGCCGGCATCCAAGCGCACGCCGTAACCAGCGGGGCTGCGATAAGCCGTAATGCGGCCGTAGTCCGGCACGAAGTTATTTTCCGGATCTTCGCTGGTGACACGACACTGCATGGCGAAGCCGTTCAAGCGAATGTCGGCTTGCGCCGGAATGCCGCTTTCAGGTGTGCCGATGCGCGCTCCCTGTGCAACCAGGATCTGGGCACGCACCAAATCCACGCCAGTCACCGCTTCAGTGACGGTGTGTTCCACCTGGATGCGCGGATTCACTTCAATGAAGTAGAACTCGCCGGTATCGGCGTCTTGCAAAAACTCCACGGTACCGGCGTTGACGTAGTTGACGGCCTTGCCGATTTTCAGCGCGGCTTCGCACAGTGCCGTGCGTTGCTGGGTGGTGAAGAAACTCGCGGGAGCGCGCTCCACCACTTTTTGATTGCGGCGCTGTACGGTGCAATCGCGCTCAAACAAATGCAGCAGGTTGCCGTGGATATCGCCGAGCAATTGCACTTCAATATGCCGCGCACGCCGCACCAGTTTTTCTAAATACACTTCGTCGTTGCCGAAGGCGGCCTTGGCTTCGCGACGCGCCACCGACACCAGCTCCAGCAATTGCGATTCGCTTTCCACCACCCGCATGCCGCGACCGCCGCCGCCCCAACTGGCTTTGAGCATGACGGGATAGCCCACTACCAGCGCCATGCGCTTAATTTCAGCCTCATCTGTCGGCAGCGGCGGCGTCGCAGGCATCACCGGCACGCCGGCGCTGACGGCGAGTTCTCGTGCCGATACCTTGTTGCCCAAACGGCGCATGGTGTCGGGCGTGGGGCCGATGAAAGTAATGCCGGCCGCAGCGCAGGCTTCGGCGAATTCAGGGTTTTCGGACAGAAAACCATAACCGGGATGAATGGCATCGACTTTGGCTTCGCGTGCGATGCGCACAATATCGTGAATGGCCAAATACGCCTCCACCGGCGTTTTGCCTTCGCCCACCAGGTAGCTCTCGTCGGCTTTCATACGATGCAGCGAGAAGCGATCTTCCTGCGAGTAGATCGCCACGGTACGAATGCGCTGTTCGGCAGCGGCGCGCATCACGCGAATGGCAATTTCGCCGCGGTTGGCAATCAACAAGGTTTTGATCGGACGTAATTCGGCCATAGACAAACTCCGGTGCGCGGGGGCAGTCGTACAACTCGCGGCAAGAATCGTGCTCGCGAATCGAGGATCGTAGCGGACGGCATCGGGCGTGGGTAGCGCAACGGCGAAACTCGGTTGCGCGGGCACTAACAGGTTATTGAAACCGAGAATTACAAAGCCTACTAACCGGCGCCGCAGGAGATCGACTTAGGAAGCTTGGCGTTGTGCCTGGTTGTCGGACTGCCCGGTGTGGCGAAACGCGCCGGTTACCGAGTCGCCATGTTCCCTGTCCATGATGATGGTGCGGTCGCGGCCGGTGTCCTTGGCTTCGTACAGTGCCTCATCGGCTGACTGCACGAAACCGAAGATCGATCGGTCCTGAGTGGGCGACAGGCAGGCGGCGCCGATGCTAACAGTCACCCGTCCCGTGCCGGAAGAAGCGGGATGCGCAATGGCCAACGCCAACAATTGTTCCTGAATTTGATTGGCCAGTTCCTGCACATAGCCGCGGCCTGCGTCATACAGCACCACGGCGAATTCCTCGCCGCCGTAGCGAGCAGTAAAGTCGAGCGGCCGACGGCATGCGGCCGTCAGAATTTGCGCCACTTGCTGCAAACACTGATCGCCTACTTGGTGACCGTAGTAGTCGTTGTAAGCCTTGAAATGGTCGATATCGACCAACAATAGCGCCATGGGTCGCTGCTCGCGCACGGCCTGGTGCCATACTCGGTCGGTGTGTTCGTCAAAGGCGCGGCGATTGTAAATGCCAGTCAAGCCATCGCGATTGGCCATATCGCTCAGCAAACGCGCTTCTAAGAAACTGGTACGGAGCAATCGCTCCAAGGCATACGCCGCAGTCGCGCCCAGCACATTGGCAAACAGTAGGATGGTGCCGTTATAGATCAGTGCATGTTTGGGTACGCCGACCGCAACGGCGCCCGCCCAATATGTCGCCAGAATAAACAACCCTGAACACAGCGCTGGAATGAACAACAGTCCAATCAACAGATAGATCGCAAATACCACCAGCGCAATTGCAGCAAAGAACGACACACCACCCGGTTGATCGATTAATTCATTGGCAACCGCACATGCGCCGAACAACGGCACTGCCACGCTGACAACCTGGGCATAGTAGCGCCCATACCAATCCTTTTTGGCGGTCACTAACACGCTAACCAGCAAGGAACCAATCGCCAGCACTCGCACCAATTGCAACTGTGCACCATCAACACGCTGCAACAAATATTCGTCGATCAGTACGAATGTCATCACCAGCGCAATCGACAACCACAGGTGCGTCTGCACCCGCGAACGCGCCTGGTCGATGTGATGTTGTCTAAAGGAACTCTCTAACAGCGGATCAGAGAAACGCAACCAACGAAAGCCGGCGCGTAACTGCTTGGCGGCAGCGGAGTCGACAATGGGCGCCGTAAGAGAAATGCTGGATACCACGTGTAAATCCTTGACTCGTGTATTGATGACGCCGTCCAAGAATACCGACTACGCCGGAAGCATAGCAGGCGGCTGCGGTAATCTCCTAAGCGCTAGGCCACACAATTGCGATAGAGGTTGCGTGCCGCTGTTTGTGTCAGGCGGCGTGGCCTGTTTTATGTTCGATGTGCTCAAGGGTAGCGTTGGCGAACTTCGCTCAACTTGCCAAGTAATCAGCGAGATAGCGGTCGAAATCAAGTTTATCGGCTGCCTCGATGGCTTCCTTACGCTGCAAAGATTCATCCGCCTCAATGCGCAATTCGTCCAAGCGCTTTTCGTTGGGTGGGTGGAGCTCGAGAAAATAGGACTTATGCGCGGCAGACATTTGCAAGGCGAAGTCCGCGAACGACTGTCCGGTGGTCTGCAATTCGACAACGGTGCGCGCCGATGGCGTCAGCGCCGGATTGAGCACCTTGGCGGTCTGCGCTTCCAATGCGCTGGTGTAGGGGCGACGCGGATTACCTTGATCCAGCAACTCGCAAATACCCAACATGGAGTCGAGCAACTCCATCGACCAATCCCGCAACGGCGTTAGGCGGCCGTCACGATTGAGCTTTAAACCGGGTTCGCGGCCGCGATGCGCGGTGGTGATGTGGTTGCCATCCAACACGTCATCTTCATCGCCGAAAATCGGCGCGCTGTCCTTGAGCAGACACAGCGCCATGAAGGCTTCCAAGAACCGCAGCTTGTTTTGATTGACGCCCACCGGATCGAAGGCGCTGACGTCGAGCGCACGCACTTCGACATACTCGACCCCGCCACGCTTGAGTGCTTGCGTAGGCCGCTCGCCGGAACGCACCACGCGCTTGGGTCTGATAAAACTGTAGTACTCATTTTCGATTTGCAGCAGGTTGGCGTTGAGCTGGCGATATTCGCCATCGACTTTCACGCCGATTTTTTGGTACGGCGGATGCGGCACGGTGGTTAAGCGCGACAGATCGCGCACATATTCGTCCAGACTGTTCACTGAAATCTTCACACCGGCCTGATTCTTGTTGCGATAACCCAGATCGCTCATGCGTAGCGAAGTGGCGTAAGGCTCATACCAGGTGTCGAGGGTGAAACGCTTCAGCGTATGTTCGCGGCCGCTAATAAAAGAATCGCTGACACAGGGCGAATTGCCGAACAGGTACAAAATCAACCAGCCGTAACGTCGGTAGTTGCGCAACAAGGCAAAGTACTGTTCGGACTGAAACGCCGTGCCGGAGTCGTTGCGTTGGTGTACCTCTGCCAACACGGGCCAGAGCTGCTGCGGGAACGAATAGTTGAAATGCACACCGGAAATAGCCTGCATCATGCGACCATATCGATGTCCCAACCCTAAGCGATACGCCTCTTTCATCTTGCCGATGTTTGATCGCCCAAATCGAGCAATAGGAATCTCGGCATCGCTGCCGATGTTGCTGGGCATGCTGGTGGCCCAGAGCGTTTCGTCACCCAGATGGCGGTAGACGAACTGGTGCAGATCACACAGAAATTGCAGCGTCTCCCAAGATTCCTTGAACGCTGGTGTAACCAGCTCGATCAACGACTCCGAGTAGTCGGTGGTGATGAACTCATTGGTCAGCGCCGAGCCCAACGCCTGGGGATGCATGCTCTGCGCCAGTTGACCGTCGGGTAGCACACGCAACGACTCTTTCTCGACACCCTTGCGGCCGCCGCTGAGTACACCGGATTCGCGGGCATTCACCAGCCCGGCCAGGCGGCGCTCAAACACTCGATCTATACCGCGACTCACTACATGCACCGGCCATTAAATTGGGATGGGCTTTTAGGACCTGTTCAAAGTCTCGATCAAGGGATGCAGCGCAAGGCGAAACCTGCCAAAAAAAAGCAGCGTACACGTAGTACGTGAGCATTTTTTGGCAGGTATCAACGCCGCGATGCGCCCTTCAGCGAGACTTTGAACAGGTTCTTAGGGTTGGCGAGTGTTGCGGATGCCACACAGACAGGTCAAGCACATCGGCAAGTCCTGCCGAGGAAAATCCCGGTGGTGTAGCACTGCAACTCAGCGCTACAGTTAGGACGCTCGATGCGCAAAAAAATTTTAGCGCGCAGTTAGCAACCTTTTTATGAAGCATCCAAAACTTGGGGAGCGAATATGCTGGTGGGATCAACCGTTCGTCGCGTCGCCATTGTCGGCAGCACGCGCATTCCCTTTGCACGCGCCATGGGTGCGTATGCACAGTATTCAAATCAGGACTTGCTTACCACCGCGCTGAAGGGCGTGGTAGACCGCTATCAACTGCAAGGCGTCACCCTGGGAGAAGTGGCTGCCGGCGCGGTGATGAAACATTCCCGCGACTTCAACCTGACCCGCGAAGCAGTGCTGGGCTGCGGCTTGGCGCCGGAAACACCGGCTTTCGATTTGCAGCGCGCCTGCGGCACCAGTCTGGAAACCGCGATTCTGGTGGGCGCCAAGATCGCGCTGGGGCAGATTGATGCCGGCATTGCCGCCGGGGTGGATTCGGCCAGCGATGTGCCGATTGTGTATCCGCGCAGCTATCAGCAGTTGTTACTCAAAAGCGCCCGGGGCCGCAGTGTCATGGAAAAACTCTCGCCCTGGTTCGGCCTGCGCGCCAAGCACTTCAAGCCGCAAACGCCTGGCGTCGGCGAACCCCGCACTGGCCTTTCCATGGGCCAAAGCTGCGAACTGATGGCCAAACACTGGGGCATCAAGCGCAGCGATCAAGATGCGCTGGCGATGGAGAGTCATCTGAAAGCCGCAGCCGCCTACGACAGCGGCTTCATGGACGATCTGGTCATCCCGTTCGGTGGCTTGAAAGCGGACAACAACCTGCGCCGCGACACCACTATCGAGAAACTGGCCAAACTCAGGCCGGCATTTGATCCTGGTCCAAGCGGCACGCTCACGGCAGGCAACTCCACGCCGCTCACCGATGGCGCTGCAGCGGTATTGCTGGCCAACGAAGCCTGGGCGCAGTCCCGTGGCTTGCCGATACTCGCTTACTTAACTTACGGCAAAGCGGCAGCGGTGGATTTCGTGAACAAGGAAGGCCTGCTTATGGCACCCGCCTATGCCGTGCCGCGCATGTTGCAAGACGCCGGTCTTACTTTGCAGGACTTCGATTACTACGAGATTCACGAAGCCTTCGCCGCACAGGTGCTGTGTACCTTGAAAGCCTGGGAGTCCAAAGACTTCTGCCGTGACCGGTTGGGATTGAACGATGCCCTGGGCAGCATCGACCGCGCCAAGATGAATGTCGTGGGCAGCAGTCTGGCGGTGGGGCATCCGTTTGCTGCTACCGGTGCGCGCATTCTCGGCGTGTTGGGCAAATTGTTGGCAACGCGCGGCGGTAAACGGGGACTGATTTCGGTGTGCACTGCCGGCGGCATGGGCGTCACGGCCATTATAGAAAGAGCGTGAGTTGGAAAGACCCAATGAATCAAGGCTCTATGGCATGTGCACTGATACGCACTGGATATGAACTGGAGCGCGGCTAGCAGACGACATCCCTTGCATCGGCGAGCTCGCGCTCCACTCCAACCGCCTGTTGTTGTCGACTGACTGCGGTGAAACTGACTTTTGGCAAAGAGATTTCGTGCAGATCAATCTGTGCGGAATTGGGGCGTCCCTGCCCTAGCATGCCCCTAACCCGTCCGGGTCCATGTGGAAAATCCCACTCCACCCACACGCATTTCCGTAATTAGGTAAGCGACAACGACTGATGAATCCTGTCAGCGAACGCCTACTTTGTTTTCGGCAGGCACCTATGGCCGGCCAGACAACTATCATGCGCAGGCGGCTGAACTCGCCTGGCAACCTAGCTTGGCTTGTTTTATAGGCCCACTTTTTGACAGGTAAACGAGCACGACCATGCAACTACGCGATACACAACTGTTCCGCCAACAGTGTTTCATCAATGGCCAGTGGCTGAACGCCGGCTCTGGCGTCAACATTTCCGTGCTCAATCCTGCCACGCAGAAGAACCTCGGCACCGTTCCCTCACTGAACACGGAAGAAGTTCGACAGGCCGTCACGGCGGCACAACAAGCCCAAACCGCATGGCAGGCTAAGACCGCCAACGAACGCGCCATCATTTTGCGTCGCTGGTTTGAATTGATTATGGCCAACCAGGCTGACCTTGCCGTGATCATGACGGCCGAACAAGGCAAACCCCTGGCCGAAGCCAAGGGCGAAATCGCCTATGCCGCCAGCTTCATCGAATGGTTCGCCGAAGAAGGCAAGCGCCTATACGGTGACGTAATTCCCAGCCATCAAGCCGACAAACGCATCTTGGTGATTCGTCAGCCCGTGGGCGTAGTGGCGGCGATTACGCCCTGGAACTTCCCCGCCGCCATGATCACCCGTAAGGTCGGCCCGGCGCTGGCAGCCGGCTGTACCTGCGTGGTCAAACCCGCGTCGCAAACACCGTTCTCCGCGTTGGCGTTGGCGGAGCTGGCCGTTCGCGCTGGCATTCCGGCCGGGGTACTAAACGTGGTCACGGGCAACGCCACTGTGATCGGCGCTGAACTGACCAGTAATCCCATTGTGCGCAAGCTCAGCTTCACC